>JAITJV010000189.1 GCA_031278755.1 Treponema sp.
TGGCGATGGCTATCGCCGATGAAAAAAAGCTGGAGCGGGAACGGGATAATCAGATGGCCCAGTCCAGGGACTGGGAGAACAAAGCCATGCTGGCGGTTCAGGCGGGCAAGGACGATCTTGCCAAGGAAGCCCTGCTCCGCAAGCAGGAATATGACAGGGCGGGACAGGAATACCAGAAACAGTGGAGTTCCCAGAAAGAATCGGTGGACAAGCTCAAGGAAAGCCTCAGGGAACTTCAGGACAAGATTGAAGAGGCCCAGCGGAAAAAGAACCTTCTTATTGCCAGGGCAAAACGGGCCGAAGCCCAGCAGAAGATACAGAGCACCATTTCCAGCGTCGCCGGGAACCGTTCCGCTTTTGACGCCTTCGACCGTATGGCGGCCAAGGTGGACCAGATGGAAGCCCAGGCCGACGCCGCCCGGGAACTGGAGGATTTTTCATCCAACGCCAGTCTGGACAAGCGCTTTAAGGAACTGGAAAAATCCGACGCTTCCGCCGATCTGATGCTTCAGGAACTTAAAGACAAGATGAAAGCCCTGCCGGAGAATTCTTAAGACGGGCGGCGGCGCTTTTTACACGCCTGTGGAATTTCAGCCAAAACGCGGTTTTGCGGGGTTTTGGCCCGAAAAACCGCGCGGCTGTTCGGCGGCCAAAGCCAACCGGGTTATCGGGCAAGTCCATTTAATCTTCAAAGATTGATAAATGAGTATTTGCCTTGATAACATCATCCAGTGTTCTCTGGATATGCTTTTTTACTGATTCCGGCAGGCTTTCAATAATTACCAGCCGTTTTACCCATCGTCTGCTGAAAACAGTATCCGTTTCACAAACGTTTTTCAAACCAAGTATCTCATCAACAGATACTCTCAGGATGGTTGATAAATGTATCAAGGTACTGTCCATCAAATGGGCCCGGCCGGATTCATAGGATGCAACCGCTTCTCTGGTAAGGCCGATTTTTTCCGCCAGTTCTTTTTGAGTTAAGCCCCGTTTTTTCCTGATATTCTGCAAATACTTCCCGGTGACGGTTAGTCGATCCGCGGGAGACTCATCCGGAATCTTTTTTAAACGCGACATAAAAACAGTATAAAATGCGGCAAATCATTACGATGTTATTAACAACATAATTGATTCATGTCTTTAGATAGAACATGATGGCCGTTGTGTAAAAAATACTATCTGTAACGGGAAAAAACAGAATTTTCGGAGGCATCGTACCCAAAAATCACGTTTTTGGCTGTTAACAATACTGTTTTGGTCTTGACAAAATGATAATAAAAACAACATAATAGAACCAACATTGTGGACTGGACATGGTCTATAATAAAAATTTGATTCCGGAGGTTGTTTATGAAGAGGAACGGTTCGTTTGCGGGAGCATTGTGCGTTTTGACGGCGCTTGGGACGGCGCTTTTTGCCACAGCCTGCACAAGTTCGCTGAAAACCCATGTAGAAGGCAATGCGCCCTATGTTGACATTGTCGGAAAGGATTTTGAGACAAAAGGCATGATCTTTGTTGAAACATCAGTAAAAAGAGACACAAACGGGGAAACAATCACCTACGACTTATTACTCAAAGAGGCGCAAAACCTTGGCGGAGAAGCGATTGTCAATGTGGCAATTGATAAAAAAGAAACCAAAACGCGGTTTCTCTGGTGGCTTCTGGACACGGAAACAACCTGGATAGGCTCGGCGCTGGCCATCAAGTATATTAATTGAGTTAAAACAGGCGGCCCGCCCCGCGGAGGGCGGGCCGTACTTCGGCGCCAAGCCTTGCAAAACCGCGCCGGGCCGTGTTACGCTGATAGTGTGAAAAATATTGCCCGGCTGGCGCTTTTTTTCAGTTGCTCTTTCATTATAATTTTTGTCCTGTCAACCCTGACAAGGTATCTTCATATCAGGATAGAAGCGGCGCGCCTTCTTCCCCTGCAATCCGAAACGGCGCTCCCCCAGCTTATTGCCGCCGCTCGGTGGGCTGTTCCCTTTACCCTGTACTTTACAGTGTTGTTCGCCCTGAGTTTCTCGGCCCGGAACCGTATTGCCGCGCCGGTTTCGATCTTTTTTTTGGTTGTTCTGGCCGGCGGATTTACCATTGCCGTTTCGACGGGTATGGAACGGGGCGGTTTTTTGCCCGCGGCCCGTGATATGGGAAAACCGCTGGGGGGACCCGGCCTTATCCTTTCACAGCAGGACACGGTAATGGTGCTTGTTAAAGGGCCGGCTGAAACGCTGGGGCCAAGAGTCGTATCCATTCCCGGAAGACCGCTTATCTATCAGGAAGAACCGGTGGGGCCGAACAACACCGTCCTCGCCCTTCCCCCTATTCCTTTCCGCAACGACGTCCCCTGGTTCCTCCGGAACGCCGCCATTGATTTTTCCCTTGCCGGAGAGCGGTTCAGAAATTTGTTCGAACAGGGGATCGTCCCTTTTCTTGTTTATTTTCTTCCCCTTGTGCTTTTGCTTACCAGCCTCTTTTTTATTTTCCGCGTCAGCAGTTGGCCCCTGGCAAATCTTTTTCTGGGTTTTCTCGTTTTCCGGGGCATTCTGGCGGCCGAAACCTTTGTTAATTCGCCGGAAATTCAGGGCATGTTCGGTTTCTTTTTGGGGACGCGCATCCCCCTGCCGCTTGTAGTCCCCCTCTTGTTCGCGGCGGCGGCTGTTCTTGTCAACCTTTATTCTTTTCTGGTTTTCCTGGCCCGCAAACGCGGCGATGAGGATTAGGCGATGAAGCTGACCAAAGAGAATATCCTGTCCCCGCCGGGAATTTTTATCATCTACACGCTGGTTTGCTGCCTTGGGATCATGGCGTATACCTTCGTGTTTCCCGGTGAAACTGCGCCTGTTTTGTGGTTCGCCTTCAAGTGGCGGCTCGTCCGGGGTTTTCTCCGTATCCTTGTTTTTTTCCCCGCCGTGGCGCTTTCCGGCCTGGTTATTCCCTTCGGCATCGTTTCATCTTTGGTTGAAGGGTACGGCAGTTTTTCGGCAAAATTCCTCGACAGGATCAAGGGGCCTGTTCTTACCGCCATTACGGCTTCCGTACTGTACGGCGTTCTTTATTTTGTCCCGCTTCCCCTTCTCCGGGATAACGAAGCGAACATGCGCTTTGAGGGGGCGCTGTACCGCCTGTCACGGGAGAAGGCGCGGGAAAAAGGAGCGGCGGGAAGCTGGAAGGAAGCCGAATATTTTATCACTATCTGCGACAGAATATGGCCCCAAAGTCCCGAGCTTGAAAGCGTCAGGACCGAAACCCTTATACATCTTGAACAATCCCGTTTTGATGAAGAACAGAAGCGCCGGGAAGCCGAAAGCCGGCCTGCGGATACGGGCGCTTCCGGTATTCCCCGGCCGGTAAACGCCGCGGAAGCCCTGATCTATGCCGCGGAAGCCATGGAGGCCGAACGATACTACAACGCCCACTGGCTGGCTACTCTTGCCGGGCAGCTTGCCAAAGAGGGAAGCCCCGAAGCCTCGGAGGCCGCGCGTATGGCAAGCCGCGCCTGGAATGCGGTAACGTCCCTTTCCCCCGGCGCCCAGGAACGCGAGGCGTATTTTCTTTACCGGTTGAAAAATTCAGGCTATGAGGCCATGGTCTCAGGCGACTGGATCAGGGCCTACTATATCTTTCAGGAGCTTTCGGGGCTCAGCCCCAATGATCCCGACGCCGTAAATTACCTTGAACGGAGCAGGCAGGGAACGGCGGAAACAGCCTTTTTTACCGACGAAATGAATCCGGAGCTGGGAGAGATACTTACCGGCGCTGTTTTTTCCTTTCCTGCCGGTTTCAGGAACCTGCAGGGCCGTGATATTCCGGGCGAGGCTGACGGCCGGGCGGTACTGCGTCTTTCGTCAATTGCGGCTTCACCCGATTATTCTTACGGCATGGATATGGAATACCTCAGCGTAGACAACGAAGGCCGCGTAACCAGGGCCGAAGCCCAATACGCAAAGATACTCCCCATAACGCTGGATTCCCGGCCCCGCACCCTCGTACTCATGCAGGCGCTGGACAGGCAGGACAGCGCCAAACGGTGGGGGCCGTCCTGGTCCGGGGCGTCTCCGCCGCCGGAAAGTTCCCGGCTTATACTGGAGTTAAGCTACGGGAATTTTCTTCTCCTGACCCAGGCAAGCAGGGGGCTTAACAACCTTTTTATAGGCGAATTGTGGTCTGCGGCGGAGAATCTGGGAGATTACGGCTACATCCCCGAAGTATTTCAGGCGGAAATAATAAACCGCCTCAACAAGCCCCTGTTTTTTCTTCCCCTTGCCGTTATAGCCCTGATACTGGGATGGCGTTTCCGCGCGAGAAAGCGGCCCCGCTATCTTTTTATTCCCATGCTTGCCCTGCTGCCGCTGATCTTTAACGGGGTCGTACATTTCTGCGGCGCGTTCCTTGATACGCTGGGAATCTGGTCGGTTGTATATATGGGCTTCACTGCCGCCCTGACGGCGTTTATCGGGGGAATAGCGGCGCTTTTTGTCCTTCTCCTTATAATACTTGCGGCCCAGCGAAGCTAGACGGCCCAGCGAAACCAGGCCCCGCCGGACGTAAACAGGCATAAGGTGAAAAAAAATCCCCGCGTACCTAAAAAATTCTTCCGCAAATACCGGCTCTGGCTTGTTCCCCTTGCAGGCGCCGCCATTGGCCTTGCGGGCGGCGCTGCGGGGGCCGTCATTGGCCTTGTTCTTGGCCTCCTTGTTCGGGAAGTCCTCGGCCGTTTCGGCGCGGACAGGGCTGCGCTGAATTATCTGGAAAATCCCGGCCTTTCCGATTTTTACGAAGGGGAACCGGGGCTTGCCGCATACTGCGCCCTTTCGATCATGGTGCTTTCACTTTCCCTGTCCGAAAAAAACAGGCGAAGCGGGGACTCGCTTCCCCTTACCGAAGCCGCTTTCCGAAATGTTGCAATCTCCTTTCCCGGGGAACCCGCCCTTGTCGAATTGTTCTGCCGGCTTGCCGCTTCGTGCCGCAGGCGGCTTAACCCCGATCTTCTTGCCGAAAGCCTTGCAAGCAGGCGCAGGAAATCCGGAGACCTTCCCGCCCTGGGAAAATCGCTCGGCATGCTTGCCGCGGGGGACGAAGCGAAGGACGCGGCGCGGCGCATACGGCGCATCCTTGATCCCGGGTATGAAGCGCATGAAACGGAATCCCCGGACAGCCGGGATATTCAGCCCTGGGAAATCCTCGGACTTGCCGAAGGCGCTTCGCAGGAAGAGGTAAAATCAGCCTACAGGCGGCTTGCGATACAGTTCCACCCGGACAGCCTCGCCGGATTAAGCGAGAATCAAAAAAGGGAAGCCGAACGGATATTCATACGGATCAAGGAAGCGTACCGCGAAATTACCGGCGCCGAAAAAGCGTAAATCCGTAACAGGCCGGTCTGCGGTTTCAGGCGCTTCTCCGTTCTCAGCTTTTGCTTATCCGCGCCCCAAGCGACGAAAGCCTTTCCACAAGGTTTTCGTAACCCCGTTCAATCTGATAAACGTTGCGTATGACGCTTTTTCCTTCGGCGCACATGGCCGCTATGATCATCGCCATTCCGGCGCGGACGTCGGGACTGTGGAGTTCCGAACCGTGCAGCTTTGCGGGGCCTGACACGACGGCGCGGTGCGGATCGCAGAGGACGATGCGGGCCCCCATTGCGATAAGTTTATCCACAAAGAACATCCGCGATTCAAACATTTTTTCGTGTATCAGTACCGTTCCTTCAACCTGGGTGGCTACCACGGTGATGATGCTGGTAAGATCCGGGGGAAAGCCGGGCCAGGGGGCGTCGTCAATCTTGGGGATCATGCCGCCGAGATCGCAGTTTACCGCAAGGGGCTGGCGGGCCGGCACATGAATGATCCCGCCTTCTTCGGCCCAGACTATGCCGAGCTTGCCGAAGGCTATCTTTGCCGGGCGGAGGTCCGCGGGCCTGGTTCCTTCTATGTGAAGATCCCCGCCCGTTACGGCGGCAAGCCCTATAAAAGATCCCACTTCCATAAAGTCCGCCCCGATTTCAAAATCGGTCCCCGAAAGTTTTTTTACCCCGGTAATGACAAGAACGTTCGAACCTATGCCTTCGATGGAGGCTCCCATAGAGACCAGCATACGGCAGAGATCCTGCACATGAGGTTCGCCCGCCGCATTGGTGAGTATGGTTTTCCCTTTGGCAAGCACCGCCGCCATGACGGCGTTTTCCGTTCCCGTTACGGACGCTTCGTCAAGGAAAATGTCCGCGCCTTTTAAAACACGCGCGGAAAAGACAAAATTCCCGCTGGTTCTTACCTTCGCCCCCAATTCGGTAAGGGCGAGGAAGTGGGTATCAAGCCGCCGCCTTCCTATTACGTCGCCGCCGGGGGGCGGAAGAACCACCCTGCCGGTACGGGCAAGAAGCGGTCCTGCAAAAAGAATGGACGCGCGTATTTTTTTTGCCTGCTCGGAAGGAATTTCGGACGTCTTGATGCCGGAAGGCAAAAGGCGTATGACGCCGTTTCCCGGCCTTTCAACGCGGCCCCCCAGGGCGGTGAAAACTTCCAGCATGACCTGTACGTCTTCTATATCGGGAATGTTCCGCAGAACGACGGTTTCTTCCGAAAGGATCGCGGCGGCTATACACGGCAGGGCGGCGTTCTTGTTGCCGCTTGCACGTATGGTCCCGCTGATCGGGACGCCGCCTTCAATGAGATATTCACCCATACTCCGAATGTAGCCGGACGGCGTGCGGCTGTCAACGCGGAGAAAAGATGGGGAGTGAAGGAGGAATCAGGAACGGAGGGCTTTCGCCGTTTCTGTTCCTCCGGCGGCGGCGAGCGCGGGGCGGGACAGCTTTTATGCCGTAGTTCGGCCTGTATCGCCTTGTCCCCGATTCGTAAGCGCCGCCGCGGTAACATTTTCGGCAAGGCGCCGCGCCTTCCGGCTGGCGCATGCCGTTTCCATTGCGGATATAGCCGTATGGACAGTCTCCATACCGGCGCTTAAGGTCCGGCCGATAACCTTCCGGTCATAAAGGCCTCTTCCCCGCCGTCAGGAACGCCCGGCCTCCCCCGGTGCGCAGGCAGGCAATAGCGTACCTTATGAAAGCCGGGAAGACTTCCCGATCTTCGTCCCCGGCGGCGAACCGGGCGGGTAAATGTAAATTGCCGCGGCCGGATTTATTTTGAAGTAATGTATTGACTATCCTTTTGTACTATTATATATTATAATATTATCAGTTAGTTTAGTCTAACTGATAATACTGTTACAGGTAGGGAGGTTTTATGTCCTTGATTCAAAAAGAAGTCAGTGATTTTTCTGTAAACGCCTTTCATGAAAATGCGTTTAAAACCGTAACCAGGGCTGATATTTTAGGCAAATGGAGTGTTTTCTTCTTTTATCCGGCGGATTTTACCTTTGTATGTCCCACCGAATTGGAGGATCTGGCGAACATATATGATGAGTTTAAGGCCATCGGCTGTGAAATATATTCGGTTTCCTGCGACACCCACTTTGTCCATAAGGCCTGGCATGATAATTCCAGGACTATTCAGAAGATCCGGTATCCCATGCTGGCCGATCCTACAGGCGGCTTGGCCCAGGACTTTAATGTATTGATCGAAGAAAAAGGTTTGGCCGAGCGGGGGGATTTTATTGTAAATCCCGAGGGTAAGATTGTGGCCTATGAAGTTGTCGCGGGCAATGTGGGGCGCAACGCCGACGAGATTCTCCGCCGGGTGCAGGCGTCCCAGTTCGTGGCCGAACACGGCGATCAGGTCTGCCCCGCCAAATGGAAGCCCGGAGCCAAGACGCTGAAGCCCAGCCTTGACCTTGTGGGTTCGTTATAAATTACGTTCCGCGGGGTTGAGCGCCGCCCTGTACCTTGTCCGCGTCCGTTAGGGGCTGCCTGTGCCGGAAAAGGATCATCCGGCGGATAGATCGGCGTCTCCGTCGCGGGTTCCGGACAGCCTCTGGAAGCGGGGGGAATAGATGTGCTCCGAGCGTGTCATGACGGCCCGGAAATCGCAGGCGACCCCCCGGACAGGAGATCGTTTTCAGGCCGGAAGAGTGTCCGGTTGATTGTAAGCGAAAGGTTTAACAAGAACCCGCCAGCCAGCAACAGCCCCGGCAGGGGCTGTTTTTTATCGTCTTTAACCCGGGCCGGCGCGCGCCTGATGCCGCAAACCGGATGAGTTGAGGCCGGCTTCAGCCGGCCGTTGCACCGGTTCGCGGGGGAGCCTTGAGGCGTAAGCCTGAGTCTAATACCTTACCAAAACAACATGCTCCGCCGCTTGCGCGGAATATATTATTTTCCTTTTCGGCATCGTCAGAAATGACATGGCCGCGGGAGCTTTCCCCGCCGCCGGCAATCGGAAGCAGCGCGCCGGATGCCTTCCTCCCTCCCGGCCATGCCGGATGCCGGCATTGTCCACCGCGGCTTCCATTTTCTGAGGCAGCGCGGCAGCGGCGTTTTTAAGGGTCCTGCGGTTGCGCCCCTGATTTTATCTGCCCCCGCCTTGACAATTTCCCCGGCGCGGCCGATCTTTAAAGCGGAAGGTAAAGACGCGTCTGATGCAGATGTGTTGAAAGCTTCGACCGTCTCGGTTTCTGCTCCGGTTTTCGCCGCTGAAGCTCCCGATTTTAACGATCCCGGACTCGGGTTTATTGATTGGGACGGCGACATATTCGCCGGTAAAGACTCCGGTTTTTTCCGTGTAAACTCCGATAAAACGCTTACGCCTTCTCCCTTGTATAGATTTACTCCCTCGGCCCAAACCACAGAATTGACTTGTTCAATAACCCGGTTGGTTATTGAACAAGTCTTCCAAAAAACGCGGATTTCGGGGCGAAATCCACGTTTTTTGCCGTTTTTTAGCGGAAGTTGTTTAAAAA
>JAITJV010000046.1 GCA_031278755.1 Treponema sp.
CTCGGGGAAGGCGGGGGCGCGGCCGCGGTTTTGCCGGATGAGACCGGGTACGCTGCCGGCTTTAATACATATAATCCGGCGCCGGAAAAGACCGGTTCGAAAAACGGCCCTGACAGGGAAGCCGTCCTTGCTTCCATGGAGCAGATAGCGGGAACGGAACGTCTGGGGGGTTATGTTCAGGGCCTGGCGCTGGCGGAATCGCGGCTCAGGGAAGAGGCGGGGGATTATGCGGGCGCGGTTGCCGCCGCTTACAAGGAACTGGCCTGGGCTTACGGTTACGGCATTGCTTCGTATTCTTCGCTGAAAGACGGCCTTAATAATGTACTGGCTTTGGAGAACGCCGAACCGGATGTACCCGGCGAAATACGCAATGGAATACCCGCGGCCCGGGCCGTACTTTGTTTTCTTGACGGTGATTGGGCGGAAGCCGAACGCCTTCTTTCCGCTCTGCCTGTTTTCCAGGAAGAGTCCGACGGCTTTATCCGCTGGCTGATTCTTGTCTGCCGTATGGAGCAGGGGAGCACCCAGGCTGAAAGATCGGCGTATGGTTCGATGAAGGGGCGTTATGATTATTTTCCCGAATACTGGTACAGGGGCGCGCGTACTTTCGGGGGACCCATGGCGGGCGAGTATGCCGAACGGTGCATAAGCCTTGCGCCCGAAGGCCCCTTTGCCGCCGAATGCCGGGCCATTCTTGCTGAGGCGCTGGGCCTTGCGCCCGAATACGGCGCGTCGATTTTAACCCGCGTTGAAATAGAACGGATTATTTCCCGCGCAACGGCGGAACGGAACCCTGAATACCTCAGGGCCGTTCTTCCCGTCCTTTCGCTGCCCGATAATTCAGGGACTTTCTACGCGGTAAACGCCCTGCGTATCCTCGGACAGGCGGAGGAGTTCCGCGGTTATTTTAACGCGGAGGCGGCAAAGGCGTCGGGCCGTCTGGCGGAACGCCTTGCCTATATCGCAAGGGGTTAACATGAAGCCGTGTTTTTTCGTTTTCCCCCTTTTGCTGTTTACGTCGGCTTGTTCCCCGCGTATAGATGATGAAACCCTGCTCAGGTATGCAAGGGCGCAGTCGCTGTACGCCGAAGGCCGGTTTGAAGAAAGCCTGGCCGGTCTTGAGGAAATGGATGGATTTATTCCCGGACTTGTGCTCAGGGGAAAGGCTGAATATTTTTCCGGTAATTTGGAAAAAGCGGAAAAAGTTTTCCGCCGCGCGCTAAAACTGCATCCCGCCGCGGCCGAAGCGGGGCTTTATCTTGCAAGAATCCTCCGGGAAGAAAACAGGATCGCCGAAGCCCGCGCCGCCGCGGAAGCGCTCATCGCGGACGATCCGCTGGATATACGCGCGCTGCGTCTTGCCGCGGCTCTTGAAAACGACAGAGGCCCTGCGGGACAGGCGGCGGCTCTGGCCTTTCTTGATCGCGCCGCGGAAGCTTCTTCGGAATGTGCGCTTGTTTTTGTTGACAGGGCCAGGGCCAGGTGGACAGCCGGAAAAGGCGAAGAAGCGCTTGAAGATTTAAACAGGGCAAGAACATTGCTCCGCCGGGACACGCCCATGTTCCGCGCCGTTGAAAAACTCGAATCGGCTGTCAGGGAGGCTGTGAAATGAAATTGTTAAAAGCGTCAGGTTTTCTTCCCTGTATGTTTTGTTTGTTCGTCGTCTCCGCCTGCGAATCGCTTCCGTTTCAATGGTTCGGGACGCAGTCCTGGTCTTTTGAGGAAGGCGCGGGTCCTTTAATACATATTTCGGAAATATCGGCGGATATTTCAGGTGTACGGACGGCGCTTGAAAAGGAAATTGCCGGTTTGGCGCCTCTTGTTTTTTGGGAACAGGGCTTTGTGTCAACGGAAACCGGAGAAACTGCGGATTATGAAGCGGATATATGCATCAGGGAACGGGAGTATATTTCGGGCTGGAAAACACGGCGTTCCCTTGCCGCGGAAGCGCGTATCTGGCGGGCCGGGGAAAAGGCAAAAGGCGCCCTGCCCCTGGCGGCGGGAAGGGTGACTTCGGCAGGCGATGAAAGTTTTTCGTCGTCAAAGATATGCGGCCGCATGCTTTCTCTTGCGGTTGAAAAGGCGGCGTCCGCGCTGAGAAAAGGCGAAGGGAGGCCTTGATGAAGGGCTTTTGCGTCTTTTTCTTTTTTTGGTTTTTCCTTTTCCGCCCTGACGGGCGGATACTCGGCGCGCATGACGGGAAGCCTCTTTCCTTTGCCGATGCGGCAAATTTCGCCGTCGCGTCTTCGGACGATCTCCGGGGTGAATATGCCATGCAGGCGGTACGGGAAGGAACCTGGGTTTTGGGCCGGCGGGCGTACCTTCCGCGCCTTACCCTGGGAGCGTCGGAGGACGACCGCGTCGCGGAAACAGGCGCGGATTCTTTCATCAAAAATTACAGCGTCAGCGTGGATCAACTGGTCTGGGACGGCGGCAGGCTTGTTCTTAACCGGAAACTTGAACGGATGGACCTTGTCCTTCAGGCGGCGAAGATTGAACGTATGTCGGAAGAAATTGCCGAGTCGGCCCTTTCAATGTACCGCGAGCTTCTTTACGCGCAGACGGTGCTGGCAATACAGGAGGCCGCCGTAGAATCACTCGCGCAGCAGCGTATGCTTATGGAACGCGAGACGGAATTGGGGATTACCCTCCCCGCCGATCT
Source organism: Treponema sp. (assembly GCA_031278755.1). Classification (GTDB taxonomy): domain Bacteria; phylum Spirochaetota; class Spirochaetia; order Treponematales; family Breznakiellaceae; genus JAIROE01. The sequence continues at coordinate 2,663 of JAITJV010000046.1, forward strand.
TGCTGAAGCGGATATCATCCTTGAGGAACACAGGCTGGAACTGGAAAACCTTAAAATCGATCTGGCGGAAACCGAGCGGCGTTTTGCGGAAATTCTCGGCCTGGAAGAACTGCCGCCCCTTGGAGAAACGATAGACGCCGGAAGGGGAACGGTTGTCCCTTCAGCCTCCGCCGCCCGATCGAAGACGGAAGCCGGGAATCCTGAATTGGCGGAAGAGCGGCATCTTATTGCGAGGAAGCAGGGAGAACTGAAAATCGCTTCGCTTTCGTGGATGCCCCAGATACGCGTTACGGGAAGTTTCGGCCTGAGCGGAAGACGTTATCCCCTGACCAGGCAGACCTGGTCGCTGGGGATCAACATTGATTTTTCATCACCGTGGATCTCCGGCGCCGTTGGGGGGAGCGCGGGCCGGGAGTATCCGTATGATACGACCGCACGGCTTCAGGGCAGCGCGAATCCGCTTCCCGATCCGGCTTCCGCAATGACGAAACATCAGGCGGAACTGGCGCTGTCGCTTGAAAGAAAAAAATACGCGCTTGCCGTTTCCCGTCTGGGCCGTTCCGCGGAACAGGGGGTTGAAAAATGCCGCATGGCGGACAGGAAGCGGGAGCTTGCCGTGGAAAGCCGGCGGCTTGCGGGGGAACGTTACCGGCTTGCGGAACTCAGGATGGAGCTGGGGCAGCTTACCAGAATTGAGTTGATGGAAGAACGCATTGACTACAGCAAAAAGGAAACAGCCGCGGTGGAAGCATCCATGGCTTTGCTTGCCGCCGAACGTGAGCTTGAGAAGCTCATGGGACTCCGTCCCGGGGAGCTTGCCGTTTTTGCCGGATCGGAAAAAGGAAGCCGCTTGTGAAATTTTCCGCGTTAATTTTCATACTGTTTGTTTTTTCTTCATGCGGAAAAAACGCGGAAGAAAATCCCGATCCGGTCCGTGAAGTCAAGGCCGCCGCGGCGGTCATGCGGGAACTTTCCGAAGAAACGGGCGGTTTCGGAACCCTGTCCTATATTACGAAGTTTGATATTTCTTCACCGCAGGATGGAACGGTGGGCAAGATCCTGTTCCGCGAAGGAGACGCCGTCCGGCGCGGAGACGTTCTTGTACGGCTGGAAAATCCGCAGATCGTTCTGGCTGTAGGCCGGGCCGGAAACGCCCTGACCCAGGCGGAAGCCGCGCTGAATCTGGCCCGGTCCCGGCTTCTGGAAGGGGAGTTTCAGGCTGAAGCGGAAATTCTCATCATAGCAAAGGCCGAGGCCGAACTTGCCCAGGCGCGGCGGATATGGGAAGAAGACAGGCGGAAGCATGAAGACGCGGAAAAACTTTACGAAGCGGGCGGCCTTTCCGATGAAACGATGCGCGAACGCCGTTTTTCCCTGGAATCCGCGGAAGAACAGCTGCGGCTTATGGAAAAAGAGCTGGAGATAAAGCGCATAGGGTTCAGGGATCAGGACCTTGCCGCCGCGGAGCGCATGCTTCCCGAAGGCGGTTTAACCGGTAAAGGCCGTGTTCATTCGCTCATACGGCTGAGAACCGCGGGCCTCAGGGCGGAGCTGCAGGCCGCCGCCGCCCGCCTTGAGGCCGCCGTAAAAGAATTCGAATCGGCGGAACTTGCCGAATCGGAACTGCTTGTCAAAAGTCCGGGGGCGGGGATTGTAGGGGCGCGTTATTTTGGGGAAGGGGAACGGGTAAAAAGGGAAGACAATATCCTCACCATCATGGACACAAGTTCCCTGTACGCCCTTTTTTCCCTGAGGGAATCCGAAGCCCTGCGCCTGGAAAGGGGAATGCCGGCCTTTGTCGGCATTGACGGGACGGGCGGCAATTATGAAGGAACAGTCGATCTGGTATACCCGCAGGCGGACAGCCAGACGTTAAGTTTTCTTGTACGGATCCTTTTGAACGAGGCCGCGGGCCTCAGCCCGGGCATGTTCGCCAGGATCAGGATACCGCTTGGAAACCCGCGCAGGGTTCTTACTGTTCCCGGTTCCGCCGTAATGCGGCGTAAAGACGGAGATGGAACGGTTTTTGTCATCAGGGGGAATCATCTTTCGGAGCGGAAGGTAAAGCCCGGATCGCAGATAGGAGAAGACGTTGAAATTCTTTCCGGCCTTGCGGAGGGAGAAGTAGTGGCGGTACGGCCTGAAAGTGATTTACGGGAAGGGGATTATGTCAGGGCGGCGGAATAGAATTTTTTCCCCCGGCGCGGCGCTGCTGCTGTTTTTTTCCGGATGCGGCTTTGCCGATCTCAGGCCCGTTAATGTGAACACTATTCCCGCGATCATGAATGCGGTGCTTCCCTCCCCGTACAGCCCCGTGGTCGCGGCCTTCAGCGCGGCAATGGAAAGGACGGGCGCCGAAGAACTCCTGCAGATCACCTACAGCGGCGGATCGGTGCAGGGGAATCTTTCATGGAAAGGAACTTCCCTTGTTTTTATTCCCGCGGCGGGATGGCAGGCGGGGGTCCGTTATGTCCTTGTCCTTTCGGGATCCGCCTATGCGCTGGACGGAAGGGAGATCAAGGTGGAAAAATACCTTCCGTTTTACGCCCTTACCATGGCGGGGCCGCCCCTCGTGGAATCCTTTGTTCCGCCTGACGGGGCCTCAACCGGCGTCAGTCCCGATGAGACGCAGCTTGTTCTCCGTTTTTCGCGGGCCATGGACAGGCTCAGTACGGAAACAGCCCTTGTTTTTGAAGACGCGGGGAAGAAGACATACATCTGGGAAAAAAACGATACGCTGCTCAGGGTAAGGAGCGAAAACAACCTTGCCCCCTGGACCGTGTACCGCTGGTCCCTTGGCGAAGGCGCCTTGAGCAGGGAGGGCGTTCCGCTGGGGAAAAAAACAGGCGGATATTTTATTACCGACAGCGACCGTCTTGCCCCCTGCGTGTCAGGCGTGTATCCCATGATGCGGTCGGGCGGAAAGTGGCTTCCCACAGGCGGAAACATAGAGAGCGATCTGGGGCCGGGCCAGGGTATAGGGATTGATTTTAACAAGGCCATGAATGAAAAAATTCTCCGCGCCCTGCGTTTTGATCCGTCCCTTCCGGGCAGGGCCGAATTCCTGTCTCCGTCCGCCCTTGTTTATATTCCCGACCGGAATCCCGAGCCGGAAACGGCGTATACCCTGACCATAGGGGCGGATGCCGAAGATACGGCCGGAATAAAAATGGGGAATGATTTTACGGTACATTTTACCGCCGACATTCCCTTCCTCAAAGCGCTTTCCTTTGCCGCAGACGGGTCCCCTGTTTTCGGGGCGGGCCCCGGCGGCATAGGCGCGGAACCTTCCGTGGTGCAGGTCCCGATTGATATTGCCGGGGGAAACGTGCTTCGTTTTACCCTCCGCTTTTCCCTTCCCTTTGATATGGAAACAAAAAAGAACGCCGTATTCAGAATTTCACTTGAGCCTTTTTTCCCGGGGGATCTCATGCAGGTAAGCCTCCGTTTTGCCGAATGGCTTTCCGGCGACATGCTGCGCATGGAATGGGAGGGCCTTAAAGCCGCCGCGGGGGAAGCCCATTACTACAAACTCGTCGTCCCCGGCGGAAAAGGGGGAATAATCAGCGGAGAGGGAATGTATTTGGCCGAAGACGTAACGCTGTATCTGGAGGCGGTTGAATGAAGCATGCTGTTTCATCATGCGCATCTGTATGGATAATATTTTGCGCGGCGCTGGTATTTGTCTGTTCCTGCGATCTGCTGAGAACTTCCCCTTTTGAAATTGTCGCATGGACGCCCGGAGGGGGTTGCCATTTCTTTATTCCGCCTTCCGTTTCCGTAATTTTTTCCCATGATCCCGACAGGGCGAGCGTTGAGCGGAATTTCTCGCTTTCCGAAGACGGCGCCGCAGTCCGCGGATCTTTTGAATGGGCGGGGA
>JAITJV010000061.1 GCA_031278755.1 Treponema sp.
TGCGTTATCGTTGTTTTTGCCGCGGGGTTTTTCTCGGTGTTCCTGGCCTTTGTGCTGAACGCCGTGGAGAACATCAAACAGGACCCCGAAGCCATGGCAAAGCTGCGGGGCCGGAAAAACAACGCTGACAAGACGCTGTAAACCCTAGAAATATCCTTATTAAGAGAGTTGTTCTGAAACTTCAGTTTTAGAACAACTCAGTATCAATTTATCTTACCCGCGCGCTCTCTTTCCCTCCTCAGTATTCTTCGCTATTCCCCTTTCCTCCTCTTTCCTGTTCTTCCCCGTAGACTTTCCCTATCCGTCAATTTCGGCCACCCCGGCGGACGAGCCGGGGAAGCCCTGTGCCTTCGCCGGGGATCTTCCCGGCTTCCCGCAGCTTCCGCCTGAGCGCTTCGATTTCCTGGTCCTTTTCCGCAATCACCTGCTCCAGCTCAGCGCGGACCTCTTCCCGGCCCTCGTCTTTGGCGTATTCCAGCGCCGCCCGGGCATCGCGGCGATCCTTTTCTCGGGCCTCCGCCGTTTCAGGGAAGGCCAACGATGGTCAGGCTGTCGAAGTCCTCCTGGGGAGAAAAAGTTGAAAAAATGCAATTGGACGCCAGACGCTGAATTCAGCGCGGCAAGCAGCAGGCGACAGGTTTTGTTGCCCGCTGCTTCACGCCCGGACCATTTCCCCGGGCGGCCCTTTTACAATGTCTCCAAAAGAACGTTGTAGTCGTTTTTTTTCATGGTTTCTCTAATGAAGGCGCGGTCCTTAAGTTTTTTCGGCTCCCTGTGTTTGTGTGCGTTCAGTTCGTCCATGAACCGGGTTAAATATCCCTTGCAGCCCATGTCCAGAAGAACGGTGTCCTCCAGCGTCTCTATGGAACCGGCGAGGTATTTGGGTATGTGCAACAGATCCCGGGTGTTGGCCGTGAAGGGCTCCATGTTCTCAAGGCGCACCAGGACAGAACCGCTGTAAACATCGTAAAGATGAACGTATGGGTGCGTTTTCTCCCAGGACAACTTGTATCCCCCGGAAAGGCGAAGCTGCCAAACTTCTTTAAGTCCCGCGGTTTCCCAGCGTCCAACCTTGAGTTTTAGGGTAATTCCTTCAAAGGAATAGTCGGCAAGGCCGAAATCGTAAGGCCTGAGACAGGGAAGCTGTTCCGGCGGCACATCCCGACATTCCGGAAGCACATAATCAAACCAGGTGGATTTGTCATAGGCGGCGTTTGCGGCTTTGAATTCAGGGCTAAGGAAAAAGTCCCGATGGCGATCACGGAGGGCGCGCTCGTCCGCTATAAAATCGGTAAGCCAGAGCCCCTGGTGAAAGGCGCGCCAGATGGTGTTGTCTTCAATACAATGAATGGAATGGGGGGTGAAGGGCATAATATGCACAATATCGCCCTTGCGCGCCGGCGCTTTTTTTGAAAGCGAAAGAATCTCCAGAGTTCCGTTATCCACGAGGAAAGTTTCAAAACCTTTCATGTGCTCATGGGAGGACACACGGTTGCCGACATAGTAGTTGGCGTCGCACACCTCGTTAAGGCCATAGGGGTCCGGTTGAATCATGAGCCTACAACGGGAGCGGGGTTCGCTGCCGTCGGAAACTTCATCAAGATCCCAAATGGCGTCGGCCGGAGTAATGTGTATACGGGCAACACTCATAAATTATGCCTCCTTTGCGGTCTGCGGCCCAACGCCTTCCCAGTCCACATAATCGATGTGCCAGTCATGGAAGGCATAAATATATTTGATCAGGCCGTATTCAATCTTGAAGATATCGGTGACATACCCCGGCGGCTCCGAAGGCGGGCAGTTGACCATGTGGGTAGTGGAGATACAGATGCCCGTGTCTACATCCACCACGGGGTAGCGCCGCTTGGTGCAATCCCATTTAAATATAGCGTTGTCATACGAAGTTCTTACGCTCTCCGGGTTGAACATCTCGTCGGTTACCGGGGTTCCCACTTCGTACCGCCGGGCGTCGGGGTGTATCGGAACAATTTTGGGATCAACAATTTTCTGCACCCCGTCCCAATACAAGGCCGCAATCTTTATCATCTCTTCCCTGGTCGATTTTGCCTTTTCCGGCAGGGGAGTTTCCATGATCCGGGGAGGCGTCATCCGGCGGGGCGGAACCTCCAGGGCGGATCCGGTTTCGGGGCGGGCGACTTCTTCGATTTCGATTAATTTGCCTTCGGCGCCGGCGGTAAGGCGGGCATAGTAGATCCACCATTTTTGGGGGCCGTGCATCACCTTGGGGTCCTCTACTTTCAGAGCCTTCATCCCCACATTATTGGTCACTACCCCGGAAAAACAGGCGGTATTAGTCGCCGGATCCACAAAGGTCTGCCAGTAAGGAATACGGCGGGGTATGCCCCAGACCTCGCCTTTGCCGAGCTCCAGTTGCGGCCCCTCATAGGTGCATTTGCAATTCGGCGCCACCGGAACATCCTGCGGCCTGTTATGAACCAGCGCCTCAGTAAATACAACCGTCATGGCAAGCAATTCTTTCTCCGTCATTTGGCTCCTCCAACTCATCTGTCAGAATACTTCAAGCAGATTATTATAGCGCTTTTGCGTGGCAAGAAAAAGTATGTAATCCATGCGGCTCGAAATAGAAACAAAGTCCGCAATATTTGCGTTATTATGCTATTTTATGCGGTGTATTGCGGTATTATTGCAAAGTTTCCTCCGGCTCTTGCCTTAAAGCCCCCGGCATAACCCTAAGTTTTTGCCAATTGGAAAATAATGATTGCTCTTTTAGCCAATCCGTGATAGAACGGTAATAATCAGCGCCATTGCAGATTGCGCATATCTTATTGAGGAGGAGAAGATGAAGAATAAAAAACGGATAGTTGCGGCTGTTATAGCGGTTTTCCTTATTGTTGGGTTAGCCGCGTGTAACAGG
>JAITJV010000080.1 GCA_031278755.1 Treponema sp.
GTCCCGTGGGGACGGCGAGGGAGGGGTCGAACGAAACGTTATAAAAAGTCCAATCAGTGCCCGCGCCGCCTATTTGTTGATATATACCTAGGCTTTTAAAAACCCCCCCTGCGTAGCTGCTGTAAGTTGCTCCGAAATAACCTGGGATATTCCTGATTCTATCCCCCTGCACACCGCCTGAAACAAAGGCTGGTCTGTTTTCACCTTCTATCCCGGCGGCTGACCGACAGGGCAAGCGGGGAATTCTCCAGGCCGGCTTTTACCGCGGCGGAATCCCCCCCGGGGGAAGGCAGACGCTTGTCCATCCGCTCCCTGAGTTCCCCGAAGTCAAGCGCCTCCTGCCCGTGGGAGTAGCGCTCCAGCATTTTACGGTCTTTGTGCCGGGCCATCGTCATAATCTCAAAATCAGAGAATCCGGCGATCCGCATAGCCGTAACAAAACTATGGCGCAGGCTGTGAAAAACGATGTTGCGCCTGACCCGTTCCTCCTCCGTAATGCCGATAACCGCCAGCTCCGACCGCAGGGCCTCCCATAAAAATTCCCTCGACACCGGATGGTAGGGCTTCCGCCCCATGACAAAATCTTTCGGCCCGGTAAGGGGGGCCAGGCCGTGTACCCGGTTCACGAGCTCCGCCGCCACGCGGGGCATGGGGACGTATCCCTCCGATCCCATTTTACATCTCTTAATGCCCTCTTTTTCCTGCCAGTTATGGCGGATGTGGATCACCCCGTCCGATATGTCCCCCCAAAGGAGCCCCCGTACCTCGCCCATGCGCATAGAGCAATAAAGGGAGAGATATACCGCAAGGCGGGTATAGGGATCAAGGACAGGGGACGCAACGAGCCTTTTAATCTCCGCGGGGGTGAGGATACCCCGCTTTTTCTCTTTGTGCGCCGCCCGCTTGACACCGGCGAAGGGGTCTGTAGGGATGATGTCGTCGGCGAAGGCCCGGCGGACGGGAACCCGGAGGGCCTGCATGGCGCCGTTAATCATGCGCCCGGAAGTTCCCTGTTCGGCCATCCAGAGCTTCCACTGTCGAAGGAGGGGCTTTGAAAGCCCAGCCAGCGCAATTCCCTGAAAGGCGGGGAACGGATACATTTTATTTATTACAAGCCGGCGGTTTGAAAGGATGTAATGCGCCGCCATGGCGTTTTGTTCGACAAGGGCTTTTTCTTTGGCGTAGTCACTGTCGGGGCGCCAGAAGTTTTCAATGTATGAAAGGAGGGGCGTATCGGCCAGGGGGTGTCGCCTTGCCGCTTCCGCTCCCGCCGCTGCCAGCTTTTCCGCCAGAATCCGGGCCGCGTCTTCAGCTTCCCGTCGGCGTTCCCGCTTTCCCTCCACGGTTATTCCCAGGGCGCGGGCGTGGTACTTCCCCTCCGCCGTGTCCCATATCCGGGCATACCACGTTCCCCGGTGCTTGTACAGTGTCGGTCGTCTCATACTTTTTCCTCCTGTTAAAACGTATCACCAACATATCACCGCCCTGTTTAAGCAGCGATTTTTACGGCAAAATGATACGCAACGTTTATAGAAGGAAAAGATAGAAAAACATGTAACCAACTGAGCTAAAGGCCCAAAGATTTGCCTTTTTCAAAAAACGTCCCAATTGCGGTAGCCGCAATGAGCGCTTTTCACGTCACTACCTGTATCATAATTGCACGATAGCTACACGGAGGTCAACCCCGTTTTTTCGGCCCGGTTTTATTTTGAGGCATCACGGCCCCGTTTTTTCGGCTTGGTTTTGTTTTGGCCCCATCGAAGGCCATTGCCGCCGCGGGATGGTCGGTAAATGCAATACCTACAAACCGCCCGAACCAGGCGTAGTGCGCTTTGGTTTTTGGGGTTGTACCCGGAAGATTACCCGTTTTCACACGTTCATTTTTCACACCTCCGTTGGGGCTGTTTACAAAACTTCGGTTTTTAAGGAGACAAGCTTTGCTTGCCATGATACACTTACCCATGTTTAACAGTCTTTATGGAACGGTAACCGGAAAACATCTTGATTCCCTCAGAATTGAAACCGGCGGAGTTGAATGGGATATTTCCTGTCCTGCGCTGGATATGGAAAAATTTCCTGAACCGGGCGGGGAGGGCCGGGTTTTTACCTGGCTTTACCACAGGGAAGATCAGATGAAGCTTTTCGGTTTTGCCGATGAAAGGCGGCGGGCGACGTTTCTTGAACTGTTGAAGGTTGAAGGAGTGGGGCCGAAAGGCGCGCTTAGGATCATGGGCGGAATAAGCCAGGACGATCTTGAGGCGGCTCTTGAAAACGAGGATATCGCGCGGCTTGAAGCCGTTCCGGGGCTGGGGAAAAAGACCGCCCAGAAAATGCTGCTTGCCCTGCGGGGGAAACTCGCGGCGGCCGCGCCGGCGGCCGCGGAAAAGCCTTACGGGGAGCTTGCCGCCGCCCTGGCCGAAATGGGCTACGACAGGAAGCAGGCCGCCGAAGCCCTGGCAAAGGCCGACGCGGAACTTGATCCTTCGGTAAAAGGCGCGGAGCGGGAGCAGCTTCTTTTCAGGCGGGCCATCGTATCCTTGAGCGGGGCCTG
>JAITJV010000114.1 GCA_031278755.1 Treponema sp.
CCGGTCTCGGGGTCGAGTCCCGCCCTCCTCATCATGTCCGCCAGGGCAAGTATCACCTTCCGGGCCAGCTGCGGCCGCAGGAAAACCGGGCTGTCCACGCGGGCTATCCGTTTCACGAAAGCGCGCAGCGCCCTGTCGCTGGGGTTCCTCGCGCAGGTTTTCCACATAACCTCTATTTTCGCCCTCTGGTCTTCCGTGCAGCCCCAGGCGTCGGGCCAGTCCGGACGGGAATCGGTAAGCCCCCGCTTTTTCCAGCTTTTGAACCCCAGCTTTTCAAAGGCTTTCATAACCGCTATAAACTGGTCTTCATAAACTATCTTTGCGGCGCTGTCCGTCCCCGCCGCCCCCGAAAGCAGCAGCCGGTATGCCTCGTCGGTGATTCCCGTCTCTTTCTTCGCTACGTGAATCAGGGACAGCTTCTCCTTCCGGTTCGGCAAAACCGGCAACGTTTCGGTTTTCGCTATACCCATGACACCATCTCCTTCGCCGTTCCCGGACGGCTAAAAAAGCTCTTTTTGCGCCGGATCAAGCAGCAGTTCTTTCGCTATTCCGGCTATTTCCCGCCTCTTCCCGGATAGTTTTTTCGCCGCGTGTTTTTTCGCCGCCGCCATCGAGGGGAAACACGGATCGCCTATCCACAGCCCGCGTCCGGCCCCGCCGTCCTTGTACCAGTAATCGTAACAGTAGTAATACATACCGTTGTCCAGATAAAAAATTGCCGTCACATGGTTGGAAAATCGTTTCTTGTCCCGCCATTCATACGTTTTGTACGGCTCGTCTACGCATACGCCGTGTTCGTTGTATTTAAGGGTGCGCCTGCGGTAGTCCGGCTCGTCCGCTATCCGGTTCCACGCGCGCAGGCAGCTTGACCCTTCCCCTTTTTCTCCCCATTCCCGCGCGTCAAGGAACGGCAGTTCCTTTTCCGCGCAGCGGGGGCACTTCCATTTCTCCACCGGCAGTTCTTCTTCGTAATCGGTGACAACCGTTTTCCTCTCGACCGCCGGCATGGCGCCGCAAAGACAGGGTTTGATATCATTCATATTGTTTTTACCACCCTCCTTTCCCGCGCCCTCTTTTTAACCCCCCGCTTGCGGTCGGCTATCAGCAGCTTTATGTCCGCGATACTCTTGCCAATCAGAGTCAGATCCCGGCGGACGGAAATAAGCCCGCAGTTGTTCATCACCGCAAGCTCGCTCCGGGAAACCAAGACCAGATTGTCCGGGTCTAGGTTCAGTTTGTTCCCGTCGGCGAATATCACCACGCGGCCGGGGGGAATCTTTCCGCGCGTTTTTTCCCATATTATCCGGTGCTTGGCTTTCCAGTTTTTCCAGGGTTTTCCGGTGGGGTTGTGTATCCTTACATCTATGTAGCCGTCGCCGTTTATCCGCTCGCTTCCGACCGGCATATAATTCGCCGGCCGGAAGCCGGGCTTAAACCACCCTTTCTCCGACCCCGGAGGGCAGTAGCCCTTCCGGCCTTTGTTCGAGGGGATCTGTCCCGGACGGAAGCGGCCGTCCCGGCCGTTGCTCAGCCCGTATCTTCGCAGCGTTTTTTTTATCTGAAATATGGTTAACGACAGGTCAAAACGCCGATTGAACAATTCGGTTAGTTCGGCGTGGCTCCGCCCGGCGACCTTTTTCTCCAGAAACCGTATCTCCGCCGCCGTGTAAGTGTGCGGAGGGGTGTACGCGCGCTTACCCATCGGTCTTGCCTGTCAGCAGGACTTCTTTCTTAACCTCCGGACTAATTTGGGACGCCTTTACCACGTCCAGCACCAGCCGCCTGCCGGCCGTTATTTGCGCGGCGACGTCGCACATGGCCTTTGCCCGGATCACTTCCTTCTTAAGGCCTTCTTCATTCAGATCGTCGTCATTCAAACGCTCCATCTGCTCAAACAAATGATCGTTTAAATCTATCGGTTTGTTTTTCATCTTTCCGCTCCTTCGGCTTGCTCTTCAGGCCCGGAACGCCGCTTCCGGACGACAGGGGCCGCTTCCGGCGCCTCCCCCGTTTCGCTTTCCTACAGGGCCGCCACGTCCAGGGGTATCTGGACGTACTCCCCCTGTTCGTTCCTTTCGTAAAAACGCAGGTACTGTTTGCTGCCAAGCGTCTGGATGCTCTCCGTTATGGCGGACATGGCCTTTTGCCAGTCAGGATCGTGGATTTCAAGCCGGCGCAGCCCGAGTACCCTCGCCGCGGATACCTTCCCCGCCTTGTCCACTTGGAAGGCGTCCTGTACCAGTATCTTTATCTCGTTCCGCGAACCTTTGCTCCATTTATTGATGCAGTCCCCGATAAGCTCCCGCGCCACCTGGAGGCGCTCGTCAAAAACGACATTCTCTTCCATGGCCACAATAAGCCGGTACTTGCCGTCATAAGAGGTAAGGCTGATGTTCCCCTTCTTCCCTCCCCAGCTCTTGCCGTACTCGTTGGCCGAAAGCTCCACGAAAGTATAAATGTCGTCCCGGATGCGTTGTTTAAAATCCGCAAGGACTTCTTTCATTTTCATTGCTTCATCAGCAATCCGCCTGACCGTCTGATCCCGCAGCTTGTCAATCTCTTTCACCAGCTCAAGGGGCACCTGCCGTCCCTGGCTGTCCGTCATAAACTCGCTCATAAAAACCTCCTCATGTCCTTTTTATACCGGGTTAAGCGGCATTATTAACGCCGTCATGTCGCCGTGTTCAAACACAATAGGCTTGTCCGGCGAATAGAATTTGTACTTCCATTCGTAAGGCCCCAGGTCATTCAAAAACGCCGGGTTTATCCCCGCCGCCCCCGGCAGGTCTTTGATGAACCTGTTTAGGCCGCCGCACTCGTATTTATGGGCGTCCACCACCCCTTCCTTTACCGGATCCCCCTTCGGAAAAAGATTGGCGAGTACGTCGTCCTGTGGGAAAAAACTAAAACTTTCCAGTTTCGCCAGCCAGAGAATTTTCCGCTTCATGTAAACCCGCCGGCCGGCATAACCAATTTCGCTCTCGGTATCATAATCCCGATCTTTTTCCGTCCCGTTTTTCAGCACTCGCCAGTATCCCGGCGAAAGGCCGTCGGCTTTTCCTTCGGCCCGCGCCCGGTGGAGCCGCCTCCCGTCGGTGGCGGTCGCCAAAAGATCCCCGTCTTTCTCCTCAATCTTCACGT
>JAITJV010000304.1 GCA_031278755.1 Treponema sp.
GGGATACGCGGGGAATACGGAAAACCCTCGGCTTCTGTCTGATCCCCGGCGTGGTTTTGGGCCTTGTCTTCTCGTTTGGATCGGCGCTTTTCCCCAAAGCCCTTATCGGCGTCTTTTCCCGTGATCCTGAAGTTATTGAATTGGGGGCGGAGTACCTCCGCGGCCTTTTCCCCGTGTTTGTCCCTTTTGCCATAGCGGGTATATTTGCCATAATTCTCCGCTCAATAGAAAAAATAACCCTTTCCATGACCGCGTCAATTATTGCAATCTGTGTTAATCTTGTTTTGAATTATATTTTAATCTTCGGATTCGGCTCCGTGCCCGCCATGGGCGTCAGGGGCGCCGCCGTCGCGACGGTGATCGCCCGTATCATCGAAATGCTGATTCTGGTAATTGTAAGCCGCGTAAAAAAATATGCTGTTGCCGGAGCGATCCGGGATTTCTTTTCTTTTGACCGCGGTTTTGTCCGCAGTTTCCTTGTTACCTTTGTACCTTTAATCGCCAACCGCCTGATATGGTCCCTTGCGATCAATGTCCAGAATTTTATTTTCGGCCGGCTCCTGACCGACGCCGTGGCGGCCTTTAATATCATTAATACCGTATCGGGATTGGCGTGGGCTTTTCTTATGGGGCTTGGAAACGGGGCCGCCGTACTCGTGGGAAAGAGCATAGGCGAAGGAAATGAAGAAAAGGCAAAAAATTATGCGCTGCGTATCGTTTTGTTTATGCCCCTCTTTACCTGCCTCGTAACGCTTGTTTTGCTGCCCCTTCCCCTTGTTCTTCCCTTTCTTTTCAATGTAAGCCGCGGGACGCTTGCCTACGCGGGCGCCATGCTTCTTGTGCTTGCCCTGTCTTTTCCGGTAAGGGCATTTAACACGGCGCTTGTCGTAAGCGTGTGCCATGCCGGAGGCGATACCGCGTTCTGCGCGATCTTTGATTTGGTCTTTATGTGGTTTTTTTCACTTCCCCTTGCCGCCCTCGCGGGCTTTGGTTTTGGCGCTCCTGTTCTTTTGGTATACCTTATTATTACCGCCGAAGATGTAATGAAGATGCTGTTTCTCGGCATTGGGCGCTTTAAAAGCGGCAAGTGGCTGCACAATGTGGTTAAGGATATGTAAACCACTTACTTACCCGGCAAACTGCGCTTTGTAAAGGTCCGCGTACATGCCTCCCCGGGCGAGGAGTTCTTCGTGACGGCCCGTTTCGCGTATTCCCACGTCGTCAATCACGATGATGTTGCCGGCGTTGCGCACGGTGGAAAGCCTGTGGGCGATGACGAGGGTCGTCCTTCCCCGCGAAAGCTCTTCAAGCGATTCCTGTATGCGCGATTCCGTCGCCGAATCAAGGGCGCTTGTCGCTTCGTCAAGGATAAGGATGGGCGGATTTTTAAGGAAGATGCGGGCGATGGAAATGCGCTGTTTCTGTCCGCCCGAAAGGGTTATTCCCCGTTCGCCCACGATGGTGTCGTAGCCGTCGCTCATGCGGAGTATGTCCTCGTGTATCTCCGCCCTTTGCGCCGCCTCGATGATTTCTTCGTCAGCGGCGCCTATTCTTCCGTATTCAATATTTTCCCGTATGGTGCCGGCAAAAAGGAACACGTCCTGCTGCACTATCCCTATGCTGCGCCGCAGCGATTCAAGGTTTATGTTCCGTATGTCAACGCCGTCAATGGTGATGCTCCCTTCCCTGATGTCGTAAAACCTGGGAAGAAGGTGGCAGAGGCTTGTCTTGCCGCCGCCCGACGGACCGACAAGCGCGCAGACGGAGCCTGCGGGAATGTCAAGGCTTATGTTCCGTAAAACCGTTATGTTGTTGTTGTAGGCAAAAGTCACGTTCCTGTACGCTATATCCCCGGCGACATGCTCAAGGTTCACCGCCCCGGGCGTATCAAGAATGTCGGGCTTCATCTTCATGATCTCAAGAAAGCGGCCGAAACCGGCCATGCCCGTCGTATACTGTTCAACAAAATTCTGAAGCCGCCTTATGGGGGCAAGAAAGGCCGCGGCAAAAAGATTGCAGGTGATTAATTCAGAGAGCGTCATTCTTCCCCTTAAAATAAAAAAACCGCCCGCCGCAATAACAACGACGTTGAGTATGTGTGTAAGGAATTCAAGCCGCGAGTTGAACGTCGCCATTGAAAAATAGTATTTCTTTTTGGCGCTTTTGAAATTTTCATTGCCCCCGTGGAATTTCTTTTTTTCGTATAATTCGTTGGTAAAGGCTTTGGCCGTCCGCGCCCCTGAAATGCTTGATTCAAGATCCGCGTTGATTTCGGCGGTTCTCTCCTTTACCTTTCTGGAAGCCTTCATCATGCTGCTCCGGGAATGCAGTATGTGGAGGAGCATCAGGGGCAGGACGATTATGAATATCAGCGCCATTTCCCACCGTATAAAAAGGATCAGAATAAAAGATCCGATGAGGGTGAGGATGGAAATAAAAAGATCCTCTGGCCCGTGATGGGAAAGTTCCGTTACCTCAAAGAGATCCGTTGTAACCCGCGACATGATCTGCCCCGTCCTGTTTGTGTCGTAGAACGAAAAGGAAAGCTGCTGCAGATGGCTGAAAAGATCACGGCGCATGTCCGCCTCTATGTAGGCCCCCACGGTATGGCCCCAGTAGGTGACAAACCAGGTAAAGCCCATGCGGAGGATGTAGAGGAAGACCATAAACGCCGCCATGACAAAAAAGCCGCGGAAAAGCCCGCCGGGAAGGAACTTTTCAATGGTGAACTTGGTCATCATGGGAAAGGCGACGTCCACCCCCGCAATAAACGAGGCGCAGACCATGTCGGCGGCGAAGAGTTTCCAGTGGGGTTTATAATACGAAGCGAATATGCCGAGCGCGCCCCTGTCAAAATTTTTGATTTGCGTCATTGTCTTTATTGTAGTATACTGATTTCCGGAGGAAATCGTGAAGACCCTGATCGTTTACTTTTCACTGGACG
>JAITJV010000227.1 GCA_031278755.1 Treponema sp.
TTCCCGGTTTATATCCATCAGGGCTATCCGGTCAACCGGCAGGCTGCCGCAATATGCAATGATACCCTCAATGAGTTCCGGGGTATAAGAACTCCCCGCCCCGATAACAGCCATTTTTATTGATTGTGTCATAATGCCTCTAATATGAGTCAATTTTAGTGAAATTTTATTTCATAAAGTATTGACACTCTATATTTCCGGTAATATCCTGTATGTGGGAAAGTTTAACACAAACTGCTGGAATCCTTACAATCCCAATGAACATAAATAGTATCAATTTTTTTAGTGTCCGTTCGGCGTGATTTTTCGCATTGTGTGAGCAAAATGATGGTAATAATTCACAATATGATTATGCGTTACACGCCACATTCAGTGGAAGAATTTTTTCTCCTGCTATTGATGAATTATGGGAATACATTAAACGGTTAGTTGATGGTAGAAAATCAGATAGAAACATTGACGAACGCTCCCGGTTCTGATGGCTTCTGGTGAATTGCCCGATTTAATCTACACCGGCAGCAGGGTTCAGGAGTTGAGCGATGATGCAGTGTGCCATGAACCTGGTTCATTGCTTGCCCAATACGTCCCAACCATGTCCCTGCCCAAAGAACAAACGGGTATTGCCATGAATGATCAGGGGAAATTTTATTATCTGCCGAATTTCTGGAAAACCCGCAAAGATTATGACGATCCTCATTTTCTGCCGAGCATTGGCAGTACCAGTCTTGCATATCGAAAGGATATTCTGGATGAAACAGGGTTGGCCCTGCCTTCAAGCCCGGTGGAACTTGAAACGCTCCTTAAAAGGGTAAAACAGCTTCATCCTGAAATTATTCCCCTGGCTCTTGGCCGGGAAGGAATGTTTTATCATTTCCTTATTAACCAGTTTATGCTCTGGGGCTATGGAAACTATAACCTTGCCGAAGAAAATGGCGAATGGTCTTATTTTGCCGGGACAAAGGCGTATAAAGAGGGCATGCGGTTTATGAACCGGCTTGCGCAGCAGGGATTGTTGGTCCCGGAAATGTTCAGCCTGAAATATGAACAGTATGTTCAGGAGACACAGAGCGGCAATGTCTTCATGTGGATTGATGACGCTTCCAATTTTGCACTGGTCAGTCAGGCATTTGCGGCGCAGAACAAGGGCGCCAGGGCCGCATTTATGACCGGTTCAATATATCCTGCCACGCCATATCCCTTATATTGATCCCAGCGCGGGATGGGCCGGTACCTTTATTGCCAAAAACTGCAAAAATGTGGAGGCTGCGGTCAAACTTTTGGAATGGATGAGTACCGAAGAAGCGGGAAAAATTGTTGGCTGGGGAATCGAAGGGGAACATTACAATCTTGACAGCGAAGGCTACCCGGTTTATATTCCCGAACTGGCTAAAAGCTGGAATGAAGATTATGATGCAACTGTGCGCAATACCGGTATTGGAGCATGGTTTCTTGGAACCAATGCATGGTACGAGTCTGTACGGCTTTATGCGCCGGATGATAATCCGGAAACGACTCAATATTTACTTTACGTAAAGAAATATCAGCCAATGCGTCCTGAATGCGCCACACTGTACGCGGCGCCGAACACCGATGAAGCCGCCATCTTTGCCGCTCTCAATTACACCGAAGCGAATTATTATTCCCGTGTTATATTCAGCAGAAACGATGCGGAATTTGAACGAATGACGGCGGAAATGTCGGCCCAGCTTGAAAACCAGGGATTGTCAAAATACAATCAATGGATACGGGGTAAATGGCAAACCGTTAAAACGCTTTATAACATCAATGGAATGTCCGGTGAAGAGGCGTTCCGGCAAAGCGTTTATTTGAAAACAGCCGAACAGGATACATTGATGAACCGGATAATCGGCCTTTTTTTAATGCGTGGGATACAGGCGATCCGGTTGCCAGGGATATTGGAAGCCTTATGGCTGCCCGCGGCGCCTGCATGATCACCGCCCTCTCCGGACGCCTGAAATTACGGAGACCTTTCGATATAATACTAAGCGGTTCCGTTAACACGAAGGCGGCCAGCGCCGCGTATCTTCAATTTTTCCGGGAAGAAGTTTCGCGTTCCTGTAAAGGGCCGCTCCGGTTTGTCCTGTTGGACACGCCTCCGGTTATGGGATGCGTCAAATATGTACATCAGTTTAGCTCAAATTTGTCGTAACCCGTATCGGCCATTGTCCAAGTCTGCCGCCCTGCTCCCTGTTCCTTGTTTTCCCTCCTGTTTTCCCGTATAGTGTATATATGACCCTCATGCTCCCCAAGGTTGACATTGCCTTCAAACTCCTGTTCGGTGACGAACGCAGCAAGAACATCCTCACGGATTTTCTGAAAGCGGCCCTCCCCGAACTGGCCGGGGAAGAATTCGAGGAATTGACCATCGTGGACCCCCATCTCAAGCGGGAATTCTCGGGCGACAAGCTCGAAATCCTGGACGTAAAAGTACGTACCGCCCGGGGGAAAACCATTGACATAGACATACAGGTCTCCGGCCTTCCGGAGATGCGGTCCCGAATCACCTATTATTTGTCCAACATGATAACCGAGCAGATAGGCATGGGCGGACATTACAACGATCTCAAACGGGTCATTTCCATCGTCATCGCGGATTACGATTTTATCCCCGAAAGCAGCCGGTGCCACACGGTGTACCGTATGCTGGAAACGGAGGAACATTTTCCGTTTAACGATCTGATGGAAATACACGCGCTGAATTTGGAACGCCTGCCAGAAGAGGGAGAGGGTAGGCTGTTAGACTGGCTTAGATTTTTAAAAGCCGAAACGGAGGAGGAATTCAAGATGCTGGCGGAGAAGAACCCCGTGATACAGGAAGCGTATTGCAAGCTGCAAGAGATGAGCGAAGACGAAGCGAACCGGATGATCTACGAGGCGCGCCTCAAAGCCCAGCGGGATGAATATTCCCGCATACAGGGCGCCCTCAGGGAAGGACGTCAGGAAGGACGTCAGGAAGGACGTCAGGAAATCGCCCGAAACCTGAAGGCCCTCGAGGTTCCTGTTGAAAAGATAGCCCAGGCGACCGGGCTTTCCGTGGATGAAATCGCCGCGCTACAGCAATGAGCAGATAACAGGCCCACAAAACTTTTACCGGGGGTTTATGACGTTCATTCAAGAAGCAGAAAATCACTGAAATACAGCGTCCGTATCTTTCCCAGCCTGAGCGCCCCGTTAAAGCGCCGAAGGAGTTCCGCCTTGATTTTGTCCTCGTCGGGATTTGCCAGTTCTTCGCCGGTCAGGGAGGAAACATAAGAAGAAACCATGTCCCGGAAGCCGGGAGTACGGGCGACAAGTTCCTCGGTAAAGGCTTTGTCCCCCGGCGGATAGGGAAAAGCGACCGAAAGGATCACCGTTCCGCCGTTTCCCGCGGGAATACGGAGCCGGCCTATACCCGAGTAAACAGTTTCATCATTTTCGT
Organism: Treponema sp.; assembly: GCA_031278755.1. Lineage (GTDB taxonomy): Bacteria > Spirochaetota > Spirochaetia > Treponematales > Breznakiellaceae > JAIROE01. The sequence continues at coordinate 3,440 of JAITJV010000227.1, forward strand.
CCGCGGGTACGGTCCGCGCGCCCCGCCCTTCACCCCTCATGCCGCCCAGCTTCAACAGGGGGGCGGAATTCTTCCCCCGGATTAAGCCCACCGCCGTTCCGGCCAGAAGCACAAGCCCCAGAATCAACGCCGCGGCAAGGAGAACGCGGTAAAGGACGCGCAGAGACCTTAAAGACCTGTTTACAATTCTTTTCATCTGTACTCCATATTGAGCCAGTTTCAAAACTAATTCTACTATGGTATAGTGGGGAAAAGGGGAGAAGCCATGATTGTAAAACGGAACGAAATGAAAACCGAGACGAAGGAAAAAATGAGGGGCGGTGAAGGGACAATTTCCTTTGTCCATTTTGCCGACTGCGCCAATGAAAAAAATATACGCATGCTGGCGGAACTTACCGTGCCTCCCGGAGCGTCAATAGGATACCATCAGCATAATTCTGAAACCGAATATTTTCTTGTTGTGTCGGGAAGCGGCGTCGTCAACGACAACGGCGCCGAAAAACCCGTCGCCGCGGGGGATGCGGTTATTACCGGCGGAGGCGTTTCCCACGGCGTAAAGAACACCGGAAACGTTCCCCTCGTGATGCACGCGGTAATTGTAACGTACTGATATGTGCGGCATAGTCGGATACATAGGAAACGAAGAGGCGGCGCCCATCCTGCTGCGCGGCCTTAAAAAACTTGAATACCGCGGCTATGATTCCGCGGGAATCGCCGTACCGGGAAAAACAGGCGTCAGTATATGCAAATCAAAGGGAAGGCTTTCCGCGCTTGAGGAAAAAATCGCCGCGGAAGGGATCCCCGAAGGGACCATGGGGCTGGGCCATACCAGATGGGCGACGCACGGGGAGCCTTCCGATATAAACTCCCACCCGCACACGGACGTATCCGGAAAAATCGCCGTCGTGCACAACGGCATTATTGAAAACTACGTTAAACTCAGGGCATGGCTCAAAGATCATGGAGTCAGCTTTCGCAGCGAAACCGATACGGAAGTCATCGCCCATCTTATTGATTTTCACTACAACGGCGATCTGCTCCGGGCCGTGACGGAAACGGTGCATCGGCTTGAAGGCTCCTACGCCCTGGGGATCATCTGCGAAGGAGAACCGGACAAGATTATCGCGGTGCGGAAGGAAAGCCCCCTTATTGCGGGAACGGCGGAGGGCGGGAATTTTATCGCTTCGGACGTGCCCGCCATTCTGGAACACACAAGGGACGTCTATTACCTTGACGACAGGGAAATTGCCGTGCTCTACCGCGACAGGATTGAATTTTACAACGAAGAAGGACGGCGCGTTACAAAGGAAATGTCCAGGGTGAACTGGGACGCCGCGGAAGCGGAAAAGGGCGGCTATGAACACTTCATGCTCAAGGAAATTCACGAACAGCCGAAGGCCCTCACCGACACTCTGCGTCCGCGGATAAAAAACAAAGACGGCAGGCGTTCCATAAACCTTGAAGAAATAGGCCTTGACGCGTCCTGGGCCGAAGCGGACCGCGTGGTGATTATCGCCTGCGGCACCGCGTGGCACGCGGGAGTTACGGGCAAATATGCGTTTGAGCATTACGCCCGCATTCCCGTTGAGGCGGACTTCGCCTCTGAATTCCGCTACCGGAAGCCCGTCCTCAATCCGGAAAAGGACATTTTCATCGTCATAAGCCAGTCGGGGGAAACAGCCGACACCCTTGCGGCGATGCGTATGGCAAAAAAAGAAGGGGCGCGGATTATCGCCGTTACCAATGTGGTGGGGTCCACCCTCGCCCGTGAGGCGGACCTTGTCATGTACACCTGGGCCGGCCCCGAAATCGCCGTAGCTTCCACAAAGGCCTTCACCACCCAGCTCATGTGCCTTTACCTTATGGCGGTCGAGCTGGGGCTTCTCCGGGGAACCCTCAGCGGCGGCGAA
>JAITJV010000238.1 GCA_031278755.1 Treponema sp.
CCCCGGAGGATCTCGTCGTACTGCCGTTCTATTCCGGCCTTGCCTATCATATCCCCCGCCTGATAGCCCCTGTTGTACAGCATGGTAAGTTCATCCCTGGTAATATCGCCCACATACCCCAATACGTGGGAAAGGCTCCCTGTTTCCGCATAGGTCCTGATGGGCTTGCTCTGCCATGAAATGCCGGGCAGGGTATCGGCGTTTTCAGCAAGCGCGGCGACGGATGTATAGGGTACATTTATCGCCAGTTCCACCGGCTGGTACGAAAAATTCGTCTGTGAGGGCAGTTTTTTTTCAAGCTCGGAACGGGGTATTTTAAGGATGCCGCTTACCCTGTCGAGCAGGGCGGGTATTTCTCCGCGCGGTACTTCCGCAGGGGTAATATTCACCGCAAAAGAATCGGTATTGAGGGCAAGGGGGCTGCTAAAATTCCGGTCGTAAATCTCGCCGCGCTGAGGGGGGATAACCGTGGTTCTCCGGGCTATATCCTGAGCCTCCCGCCGGTAGGCGTCGCCCTGAAGAATCTGCATGGCGAAAAGCCTGAACGCATAGACAATGAAGATCAGGATAAAAAACGCGCTGAGTATGTTTATGCGGCGTTCGGGCGTTTCGTCGCCGGATGTAATGTGGTTAAGAGGCGGCATCGTAGGTCCTTTGCCCGGAAAGAAGGGGCATGAAACGTTTTAACAAAAAGAACAGAAAAGGCGCCAAAAAGGTGTTAAGGCACAATTCAGCCCACAGCAGCGGCGACACAAGGGAATACGAGGGCACCGCGCCGCCAAAAAGCAGATGCAGTACAAAAAGGACGGCGGCCTTGAGGAGGGTCGCCGCGGCGCAGAGAACCATGGGAAGAAAAACAGCGCCCAGAAAAAAGGTTCCCTTCATAAATCCCGCAAGGGCGCCGGCGAGGGTGCGTATAAGCGGATTGAGCCCCAGAGGCGCGGCCGAAATAAAGTCGATGAGAATACCTGAAAAAAAGCCTGAAAGCTGGCCCGTCATGACGCCGTTTACATAGGCCGAATAGACGACTATGCACAGCGCGAGATCCGGAACGGCCCGGAACAGGGCGAGACGGCGGAGCAATGTGGACTGAAGAACCGCGGCCACAAAGGAAAAGACAACCGTCCAGATCACATTCTTAGCCACCGGAATCCTCCGGAATACCGTCGTCCCCGGGCTGTTCCAGGACTTCAATAACGAAAACATACTCAAGCCGGGAAAAATCCATCGCCGGCTCAAGTTCCGCTTCCATGGAAATTTCATCCTCGTGATAAATGATCCTGCTTACCCGGCCTATATTGATCCCCGCGGGATACACGCCCCCTACCCCGCTTGAAACCACCATGTCGCCGTAGTTTATTTCATCGCGCGCCCGTTTGTTGATAAGCCGCATGAGGAGGGGCGTTTCAGGGCCGCCCTGGCCTTCGGTAAGGCCTTCATACCGCGATACGGAAAGACGGGAAGCTACCGAGGAGCTAAGATCATAAAGGGGCATGACAAGGCTCTCCGTCCTGCCCGCCTGGACTACCTTGCCCACAAGAGCCTGGGTTCCGTTTTGAAAGGCGATGACAGGCATGTTGTAGGCCGCCCCGTCCTTTTTCCCCTTGTTGATCACAAAGGCGGAAAAAAGATTGTCGGGGTCCCTGCCTATGAGTTCGGCCGGAATGTGCCTGAAGCGCAGTACACGGGAAAAGCCGAGCTGCTCCCGGAGGCGCATGTTTTCCTGCCTGATTTCAGCGGCGTTCCGTTCAAGCTGTTCGTACCGGGTAATACGATCGGCCAGTTCGGCGTATTCACGGCGGAGGGTGGCAAGTTCGCTCACGGACAGGGCCGTCCGGGAAACAAACGAGGAAAGTTCATGTATGCCGCCGCGGACGCCGGAAAAGAGGGAAAGGCCCATATCTTTAAAATCGACAATAAAAGTGCTGGTCGAAAAGAAAAGGACGGCGAACGAAATAAACATCAGCGCGGCAAACACATACGAGGAAGGATTCAGGCGTAGTTTTTTTCCCTTCCCTGTTGCCATATCCCTAACCGTTCAAGCTGTCATAAATGCTTTTTGAGTTATCAAAGCCTTTGGTGTATTCAAAGTACTTTCCCGCCCCCAGCGCTACGCAGTCAAGCGGCCGTTCCGCAAGAATGACAGGAACTCCCGTTTCGCTGGAAATGAGTTTGCCCAGTCCTTTGAGAAGCGATCCGCCGCCGGTCATGACGATGCCCCGCTCCACTATATCCGCGGCCAGTTCCGGAGGGGTCTGTCCCAGGGTTGCCTTGATTTCATCAATGATCTGGGTAATGGGATCTTTCAACGCTTCCCGTACTTCGACAGAATCTATTTCAAGACGCCGGGGAAGCCCCGTAATGGCGTCGGTTCCCTTTATTTCCACTTTTTCTATGGTTTTATCGGGAGACGCATTGCCTATTTCTACCTTAAGGCGCTCCGCGGTCTGTTCTCCTATGATGAGGTTATGAACGTTCCGCACATGCTTGATGATCGCCTCGTCAAATTCGTCTCCGCCAAGGCGTATGGCGTTGGTAACCACCATGCCGCCGAGGGAAATAACGGAAATCTCCGTCGTGCCCCCCCCTATGTCGCAGATCATGTGGCCGGCGGGCTCCCAAATGGGAATATCGGCCCCGATGGCCGCGGCGCGGCTTTCTTCAATGACGATGACTTCGCGGGCCCCGGCCTTGTAGGCGCTTTCTTCCACCGCCCGCCGTTCGACTTCGGTAATGCATGAGGGTATGCCTATGACCATGCGGGGTTTAATAAAGCGGTAACGGGGCAGCACCCGGGAAATAAAATAGCGTATCATCTTTTCCGTTGATTCAAGATCGGCGATTACCCCGTCCTGCATGGGGCGTATCGCTATGATATTCTCCGGAGTTTTCCAGAGCATGCGCTTTGCCTCAACGCCGACGGCCATTACCTTTTTTGTGCCCCGTTCAACGGCAACGACCGAAGGTTCGTTCAACACTATACCTTTTCCCCGTATATAGATGAGGGTATTACAGGTCCCCAAATCAATACCAAGATCCGATGAATTCCTTCCAAACATATTCCCTCCACTACCCCTCTACAGCATATTAAGACGTCTGCGGACCCCTTCATGGGCCGGATTGGCGCGTAACGCCCGGCGCCATTCCGCTCTGGCGCGGGTGGTATCCCCTCTGGCGTTGTACAGTTCCCCAAGGCGGTAATAGGCTTCGGCGTTTTCACCGGCCTCTTCCAGAACGGCGGAATACTGCGCTTCCGCGCCTTCATCATTTCCCGCGCCGCCCAGGATTTCACCCAAAAGAAGGCGCGCCGTTACGCGGGCGCCTGAATCCCGCGAAGTTTCAATACAGCGTACAAGGTAAGCCCTGGCGGAATCCGGCTCTTCCAGCGCCATATAGGATTTGGCTATGGAAAGAAGCAGCTCATCCGGGGAACGTTTCCCGGCGTCCCGGGATTCTTCCCCGTCCGAAGACGCGGGAATTTCCAGCGCAAGGGTAAAAACGGCCACGCTGGCCCGGTAATCCTGCACGGCGGCATAAGCCAGCCCCAGATATTCCGGTATGTCCCCGGCCGAATAGCCTTTGCCGCGGGCCATCTCAAGGTACTTTACCGCCAGATCCGCATAACCCTGTCCCTTATAGTAATACGCCTTGCCCAATATATAATAGATACGTTCGGTATTAACGGTATTTTTTATAAGGAGCGCCTTTCTCAGCGTGAGAATGCATTCGTCAATATACGTCAACGTATCGGAAATATTGATCTGGGATATGCCCGCCTGATAAGCCGAAAAACCGCAGAGGGTAAGCAGGAAAGAATCCATGGGCTTTCTCTGAAGCTCCGCCCTGCTCAGCTCATAAACTTCCCGGTAGCCGCCCCCTTCCCAGAGAGTCAAAAGTTCCTTTTTTTCAATTCCCTGCCTGTTTTTTACGCTGAAAATAACGGCGCACAACAAAAAAACCGCCAGGGAAAGAACAACAATTACAACCGCGGCGTGGATTTTTTTTTTACGATGAATATATATTCCATAACCGGATCGGTTTTTATTGCCAAACATCTATATATGTATAATATGTTTTACCATATTAAGTCAATTCACGCGGGGAACCTTCGATCAAGATTCCAAAAAAGCGATGAACCATAAGCCGGATTCTGTTACATTTATGCGGAAGCCGCATAAATGTGACCGTCATCTATCTGGCGTCTCCGTTGCCGGAGGCGTCAAGCAGCCTACCTGCGCTTGACCGGCGGGCCGCCGGCGCGCTTTTTGACTTTGCTCCTGATGAGGCTTGCCGTTTCCCGGCGGGGAAAAGGTTTTCTCCGCCGGGATCTTTCCGGTGATGTCGCCGCCACCGAGGCGGGCTCTTACCCCGCCGTTTCACCCTTACCGGAACTTTTTCGGTTGAAAAAGCCCCGGCGGTTTACTTTCTGCTGCGCTTTCTGTCGAAAAGCCGAATATCTTTAGACCGCAATCCTCCGGACCGCGCCCTTCCGATTCAAACCTTTCTCCCGGGCGTTACCCGGCATCATGCCCTGCGGAGCCCGGACTTTCCTCGATATACAAGCCCGAAAGCCCGTACACCGCGGCGGTCAGGTTCATCGCTGTAAAAACCTGTTCAAGCCAAGACCGAAGATCTTGTTTGATCATTCCTCATAATCGGCGTCGGCTTTTTCTTCCTCTTCTTCTTCCTCATCGTATTCTTCGTCTTCCATGTCGTCAAGATCGGCAAGGCTTCCGGCGTCCTCGTTATCAAAGAAGTCTTCTTCGCCCTGCTCCGATTCTTCGTAAAAAAGAATACGGGAACAGTAGGGGCAGAAAACTATTTCCTCTCCCGCGCGGACGTCGTTTGCGAATTGAACGGGAAGTATCATGTGGCATCCCATGCAGACGCCGCCTTTGATGGCGACGATGCCCTTGCCCCCCTTGTTCTTGATGATCCTTTCAAATTTAAAAAGCACTTCGGGATCGAGGTCAAGGGTCAATTTTTTTTCTTCATCGGAAAGTTCCCGGACTTCTTTCGTCTTTTTGTCTATTTCGGCCTCTATTCCCTTCCGCCGTTCTTCAAGCTCCGCTTCCTGCTGTGCAATAAGGGCGGCGTTCTGTTTCATCTGATCGTCCAGCTCCAGAATAACCCGCTCCTCCCGCTGAAGCTCCTTGCGGTACTGCTGTTC
>JAITJV010000017.1 GCA_031278755.1 Treponema sp.
CTTTTCTCAGAAACCTTCTCCGCTTTGCGGACACCTTCATGTTCTTTTATCCCATCGCCCTTATCTGTATGTCCGTAAGCCGGGCTTACAGGCGCATAGGCGACTGGGCCGCGGGAACCCTGGTGGTGTATACCTCCCATTCCCTGGCGCCTCCGCCTCAACGGCCCGGAGGACGATCCCTTTCCGATGCGTGGTTTCGGAATCTTGACCCGGTGGTTTCTCCCCGCCCCCTTTCGGGGGAAGAGAAACAGGCCCTTATGGTATTTGCCCGCCGTTATCCGCTTTTGGGCGAAGCCAGGGCCGATGAGATTGCCCGGCCTTTTGCGGCTTTTCTTGAACGTTCGGGAGGAACGCCGGCCGCGGACGGAATTTCCGCGGATTCGGGAAACCCGAATGGTTCAAACGGCGTTTTCCGTTTTGAAGTTCCCGGCTCCGCCGCGGCCTTTCTTTTGGGAATTGCACGCGGGGCCGCGGGGGGGATTCTGTGACCGAAAGCGCTTTCTTGAAACGGAGGGAAGCTTCCTGGAGGGAATTCGAACTTCTTGTAAACGGGAACCGGAAGGAGATACGGAAAAAAGTTTCCCTCTTTCCCCGGGCTTTCCGGGAGCTGACGCAGGATCTTAACACCGCAAGGGCCCACAATTTTGACGCGGCGATCATTGAAAGGCTCAATATTCTGGTCAATGAGGGAAGCCAGATCCTTTACGGCCAGCATGAATGGTCCTTGAAAATTTTTGCGCGTTTTGTGCTTCGTACTTTTCCGGGGAAGGTGAGGTCCCAGTGGAAAGGCATAGGCGCCGCCTTCCTTGTTTTTTACGGGCTTGCCTTTTTTACGGGCGTCCTGTGCGTACGCTTTCCCGATCTTGTCTACGAATTCGTCCCTGAATCCGAAGCGGCCGGCATCGCCGAATCGTATGATCCCGCGGGCGGTCATTTTCTTGCCCCGCTTGACGCCGGTTCCCGGGCCGATATGTTCGCCTATTATATTTACAACAACATCACCATTGCGTTCAGGACTTTTGCCGGCGGCGTCCTTGCCGGAATAGGGAGTCTTTTTTTTCTCTGTCTCAACGGTATTTTTTTGGGGGCGGTATCGGGGCATATCATAAATCTCGGATTCGGGAAAACGTTCTTTTCTTTTATCATCGGCCATTCCAGTTTTGAATTGACCGCGATCGTTCTGAGCGCCCAGGCGGGGCTGCTTCTGGGCTATCGTTTCTTTATTCCCGGGGGCCTCAGCCGGAGCGAGGCGCTGCGCAGGGCCGCCGGCGACGCCCTGCCGCTTGTCTCGGGGAGCGCCCTGCTTTTGGTTGCCGCCGCCGTCATCGAAGCGTTCTGGTCGCCTTTGCATACGCTGCCGCCGGCGCTCCGTTTTGGCGCGGGCGCATCAGGCTGGATACTTCTTTTTCTCTATTTCCTTTTGTCCGGCCGGAAAGGGGAAGAAAAGTGAGTTCTCCCCTTGAAGGCGCCGTTACGATGCGGCGCAGGAGCGTGTGGGAAGCGGCCGATTCGGGGCTGCTTCTCTGGCGGGAAAATTTTGTCTATTTCCTTCCCTTTTTTGCCTTTCCTTTCTGGGTATGCGCTTTTATTCTCAGGCTTCTTCCGTATTCCATGCGGTACTGGTCCTGGATCATCCTCTGGTGTCTCAAGCCGTTTTTTGACCGCATGGTTCTGCATGTAATTTCCGTGCGTTTTTTTGAACCTCACGCGGGGGCGCCGCGGATCCTCCGGGGGTTCGGAAAAAGCCTCTTCCGATCCATTCCCGGAGATCTTTTGTGGAGGCGTTTCAGCCCGTGGCGCGCCGTCATGACGCCGGTCCGCGTTCTTGAAAGACCCGGGGCCCGCCGCATTCGACAGAGGAAAAAAAACCTGGTAAAGGGCGGCATTGATTTCTGCGTTGTTCTTTCGATCTGGGGTTTTGTCCTTGAATGGTTTCTGCTGGCCGGGGAAATTCTCTTTGCGGTTATTATTGCTGAACTTGTGCGCCCCGATCTGCTTGTTTCCGTTTCCGCTGATTTTTTTTTGTATCAAAAGGAGATATATATATTTGCCGCGTGGTGTTTCAACCTGATGCTGGTGGAAAGCATGTATGTATGCATGGGTTTCGGCCTTTATATAAACAGCCGCGTGGAAATTGAAGGCTGGGATCTGGAGATCGTCTTCCGGAAGTTTGCCGAAAAAGCAAAACCCGTTTCCGCGCCCGCGGTGTTTGTCTGTATTTTTTTTCTGCTGTTTCCGCCGGGAAGCGGCGCCGAAGATCTTTCAAACGGCGGGGTTCCCCTGGGATCGCTTGAAAAAATTTTTGAATCAAAAGATTTTGGAGGTGAAAAGGACAGTTGGGGAATACGCTGGAAGAATGAAGCCGAAAACGAAACGGAAACAATTTCCATTGCCCCCTGGGTGGGAAACATAAAGCAGATATTCGGTTCCGCCCTCCGCTTTGCGCTTGTAGCCGCAATAGCCGCTTTGGTGTTTTTGATGTTTCTTTATATGAGAAAAAACCGTCTTCCCGGCGGCGTGAAAAAAAAGAAATACCGGGGAGCGGCGGCCGTTTCTTCCGTTGAAAGCGCCGAAATTCTTTTTGAAAAGGCCCTTGCGTTCCGCCGGGAGGGCTGTATACGGGAAGCCTGGGCCGCTTGTCTGGCCGGAACCCTCTCCGCCTTTTCGGAATACCGGGGCCTTGAGTTTCCCGCGGACGCGACGGAATACGACTGTCTTTCCCTTGTAAAAAAATCCGGTCTTGACGCCGCGCCTTTTGCCGGCCTTGTAGAAAACTGGATTGGCCTGGCGTACGCCGGAAAGGATCCGGCGGAAGGGGCCTTTGAGCGGGCGGTGGTTTTCGGCAGATCCGTCGCCCTTGACGCCGGAGCGGAGGGGGCATGAGCAGGTACGCGGGGATCATCGGCATGGTTTTTGCCGCGGCGGCCGTACTGGGGATCATCGCCTATACAAAGCTGGAGATCTATCCTCTCAAAAAAACAGTTGAGGTTTCCCGGGAAGCGCGGGCCAATGATTTTCTCGCCCTTGAACGGTGGCTTAACGCCAACGGGCGCCCCGTCCGGAAAATCTCAGGCGGCTCTTCCGCCGATATAACAGGGACCCCGGAAAAGACGGTTTTTATTCAGTCCTCCGTCTTTAACTGGGATGATTCAGACATGGACAGTCTTGTTTCGTGGATAAACGGCGGGGGAAATCTTATTGTTTCACTGGACTATGCTCCGCAGGGGGGAGGCCCTCCCGCTTCTTTCCTTTTGGGATTCGGCGTACATGTTGAAGCGTACCCTTTTGAAGATGAAGAAACGCCCGGCGGCGAAAGCGCCGATGCGTCCGGCGTTATAGGAGCCGGCGGCGAAATTCAGCATAGGGAGGATTTTTTCCCCGCTTTTGATTACCGTTTACGCTTCAAAATTTTTTTTCCGGAAGAAAGAACCGGCTGTAACGCAGGACGGCCTGAAACATTTACCGATCATGATGGAAATATAAAACTGGTGAATATTCAGGCGGAGGAAGGAAGGCTGACGGTGTTCGGTTATCCGGATTTTATGGTGAATTACAATCTTCGTTCGGAGACAAACGCCCGTTTTGCGTGGAGCCTTTTTGAGGAAGGAAGCGTGTTGTTCATACGGGGAAGACGGATCGTACAAAGTTTTTTTGGAAAGTTCGCGGAGCGCGGGGATTTCGTCCCCCTGTGCGTTTCCCTGCTTGTTCTTGTCGTTGCGGGTTTCTGGATGGTTATACCGGTTTTCGGCCTGGTGCGGGGCGGAGGGAAAAGCCGCGCGCGGCCCATACAGGAGCGCTTCCGCGCCGAGATACGCCTGTTTAAGAAATACCGTTCCCTTTCGATCTACCTTGATCCGTACCTGAGGGAACTGCGGAGAAAAATTCCCGCCGGGAATCTCCCCGCCGGAAAATCTTTCGCCGCCGAAACGGAAAGCGAAATACAGAGGATTGAATCTGCTTTAAGATCGGGAAAGAAGATGAGCAATAAAGAAATAATCCGGAATCTTTTATTTCTGGAAAAAACCATGGAGCGTTTATGATGGAAGAGAAAAACCTCACCGCCCGCGAAGCCGCCGAAATTCTTGTAAAGGTAAAAGCGGAAATTGCCAAAGCCTTTATCGGGCAGGCGGAACTGGTGGATCACGCCCTTATCACCCTGCTTGCCGGCGGACACCTTCTTGTAGAAGGCGTACCGGGGCTGGGGAAGACGCTTCTTGTCCGCTGTCTCGCGCGGGCCATAGGCGGGCGGTCCAAACGGGTGCAGTTTACCCCGGATCTTATGCCCGGCGATATTACCGGCAGCGTTATTCTGGATACGCAGACGGGGAAATTTTTTTTCCGGCAGGGGCCGGTGTTTACCAATCTGTTTATCGCCGATGAAATCAACCGCGCCCCGGCAAAAACCCAGGCGGCGCTTTTTGAATCCATGCAGGAATACCAGGTGAGCCTTGACGGTCAGGATTATCCCCTGCCCGATCCCTTTATGGTTCTTGCAACCGAAAATCCTTTTGAGCATGAAGGGACATACCCCCTGCCTGACGCCCAAAAGGACCGCTTTCTCATGAAAATAACCGCCGTTTATCCCCCCGCGGAAGAGGAGAAGGCCATGGTCGAGCGGGTCCTCGCGGGAACTACAGGGGCGGAACTTTCCGCCGAAAACGTGCAGGCTGTTCTTGCCCCCGAAGGTTTTAACGCGCTCCGGAATCTCGCCTCGCGGACAAAAACCGATCCGGCGGTTATTGATTATGCCGTGCGCCTTACCGCCGCGACCCGCACCAGTTCCGCCGTTCAGACAGGCGCCGGTCCGCGGGGCAGCCTTGCCCTGATCCGCTGCGCCCGGGCCAAAGCCCTTCTTGAGGGCAGGGATTTCGTACTGCCCGACGACGTCAAAAGCCTGGCGCGTCCCGTGCTGGCCCACCGGCTTACCTTTTCGGCGGAAAGCGAGCTGGAAGGCTTAAGCGACGAGCGCATTATTTCGGATCTTCTGGCAAAGACCGGGGCCCCGCGCGTATGAAACCGGGGAAGGCTCTTTTTATCGCCGCCCTTGCGTGGTTTTTTCTCGGAGCCGCCGCCTTTTTCTCGGAGCCGGTTTCCCTGATCTGGTTTCTCGCGGGCCTGAGTTTTCTTCCGTTGATAACCGCCGACGCCCTTGCGCTGCGCCTTTTTACCGACAGGCTTGAACCTTCGAGGGAACTTCCCCTGTCTCTTGCCCAGGGGGAGGGCGCCCGGGTTACCCTTACATTCAAAAAGGGAAAAAGGCCCCTTGTTCCGTCCGCGCTGCTTTACGATCTCCATCCCCTTTCCATGGATTCAAACGTTTTTCCCGCGCGTCTTGATTTGAAAATACTGAAAAAAAGGGACCGCGGCGGCGCCGCGCTGATCTTCACCTATACGGTAACGCCCCGGGAACGGGGCCGCTGGCTTTTTCCGGGGCTTGAACTTCTCCTTGATTCGCCGCTCCGTTTCTGGCGGCTCAAGGTTTTTCATGACTGCAAAAGCCGCGGGCGGACCTATCCCGATTTCAAAAAAATCGCCGCCGCCGGATCCCTCAACGGCCTCATGTCCGACAGGGGCCAGCGGAACATACGCCGGAGGGGGCAGGGGCTGGAATTTATGAGCCTCCGCGATTATCAGGAAGGGGATCCGGTAAAGGCAATAGACTGGCGGGCGACAGGCAGGCGGCGGAAATTCACGGTCCGCGAATACCAGGATGAACAGGATCAGCAGATTCTCTTTGTTCTTGATTCGGGTTACCGTCTTCCCGGAGAGGAATTTGACAGCGCCCTGAACGGTATGCTGCTCCTTTCTTACGCCGCGTTGAAACACGGCGACGCCGTAGCGGCCCTGACCTTCGGCGCCGAGGAGAAGTGGTTTCCTCCCCGCAAGGGAATGAGCACCTTGACGGGCCTTATGAACGGCCTCTTTGATCTTGAGTGCGCCCCGGCGCCCTCGTCTCCTTTTTCCGCCCTTGAGACGGCCCTGGCCCGGCTGCACCGGCGCACCTTCATCATCCTGGTTTCCAACTTCAGGGAAGAGGACGGTGAATCGCTGTCCTGGATACTTCCCCGCGTCAGAAGGCGGCATCTTCTTCTTCTGGTGAGTTTCCGTGAAAAGGGAGCCGGGGCGGCGCTTCGCGGCGGAGGGCGGATTTCCACTGCGGATGAAATACTGGAAACGGCGGCGGCCTTTTCCTACCTTGCCGCCCGGCGGCGGCTTTACCAAAGCTGGGAGCATCTGGGGCTTCTTACCCTGGAAACCACGCCGAAGGAAATTTCAACGGCGCTGATCAACCGCTACCTCAGCGTAAAACGATCCGGGGTATTGTAGAATTCCGTGAATGGCGTTGTTCAGAAACAGTAAATATTTTATTCGTGTTGAGGGGTTTAACAAGAACCTGCCCGCCGGTTCGCGGGGGAGCTTCAGGACGCTTAAAAAGGGTGTTAAACCACTCATCTGTGGATTTAATTTGGTTTGCAAAATCAAGAATTTTTATAATGAATATAACGCCTTTCCATTATCAACCATAATTTCCTTTAATTTTTAATTGCTATTAATCTTGTCAATTTACCTCAATTTACCTCAATTTACCGAATGCCGTCAATATCCTCTCCTTGCTTAATTCCTCTTTCCCGTCTATAATAGAATCATTCAGAAACAGTTTCTGAATGACTTCCGCTAAAAGAAATGTATCGGAGGAACGCCTGAACCATGAGCGGCGGGAAAAGCGGAACTGTTGCTTTTGCCGTTAACGGCAAAAACGCCGGCGGGCCGCCGGAAAAAAAACTCCTCAATTTTCTCCGGGAAGATCTTCGTCTTACCGCGGCAAAGAACGGCTGCGGATCGGGGGCCTGCGGAGCGTGTACGGTGCTTGCCGACGGAAAGCCCGTTCGTTCCTGTGTTACTTCTCTGGGCGGGGTTGAAGGCAAAAATATAGTCACGGTGGAAGGTTTAAGCAGCCGTGAAAAAGATGTGTATGTATACGCCTTTGCCGAATCGGGGGCGGTGCAGTGCGGCTTTTGCATTCCCGGCATGGTGTTAAGCGCAAAGGCCCTGCTTGACCTTAACAACAATCCATCGGAAAAGGAAATCCGCGGCGCGCTGCGATCAAATATCTGCCGATGTACGGGCTACGTAAAAATTATCAGGGCCGTTGAAATTGCCGCGCGTTTTTTCCGTGAAAATATCCCTGTCCCCGAAAATAAACCCAGGGGCGTTCCCGGCGAACGTATGCACCGCGTCGACGCCGCCGCCAAGACGCTTGGAACGGGAAAATACGTTGACGATCTTCAGTTTGAAGGAATACTCCACGCCTCGGCTCTGCGTTCCGCCCATCCCCGCGCGCGGATATTAAAGATAGATCCGGGAGGCGCTTTGGCGCATCCCGACTGCGCCGCGGTCCTTACCGCGAAAGACGTTCCGGGAAATATCAAGATAGGCCATCTTGCCTTTATCTCCGACTACGATGTGATGATCGCGGAAGGGGGCGTAACACGTTTCATAGGAGACGCCGTCGCGCTCGCCGTTTCCCGCAGGCGGGAAAGCCTTGACGAAATAAAATCCCTCATCGCCGTTGAGTATGAAGCGCTTGATCCGCTTACAAGCCCCAAAGCCGCCATGGCCCCCGGAGCGCCGCTTATTCACAACAGGGAAAACAACATACTTTCCCATGAGCGCCTTGTCCGTGGAAACGCCGATGACGTGCTGGCGAAATCAAGATACGTTGCAAGCCGCCGCTATTTGGTTCCCTTTACCGAGCACGCCTTTATGGAGCCTGAATGCGCCGTCGCCGCGCCTTCCGGCGACGGCCTTGTCCTTTATTCGGCGGGGCAGAGCGTCTATGACGAACAGCGTGAATGTTCCCGCATGCTGGGAATTCCTCCCGAAAAAATACACGTAAAGGGGCAGCTTGTGGGAGGCGGCTTCGGCGGCAAGGAAGACATGAGCGTCCAGCATCACGCATGCCTTGCCGCGTGGATTCTTAAAAAGCCCGTGAAGGTTCTTTTTTCCCGCGAAGAGAGCATCGCCGTTCATCCAAAGCGGCACGCAATGGAGATGGAATTTACAACGGGCTGCGATGAAGACGGCGTGCTTACCGCGATGAAGGCGGTGATTGTTTCGGACACGGGGGCATACGCGAGCCTCGGCGGGCCCGTGCTGCAGAGGGCGTGCACCCACGCGGCGGGACCGTACAATTATCAGGTTGTTGATATTGACGGAAAGGCCGTGTACACCAACAACATTCCCGGAGGGGCGTTCCGCGGCTTCGGCGTCCCGCAGAGCTGCTTCGCGACGGAAAGCAACCTTAACCTTCTTGCCGAAATGGCGGGGATAAGTCCCTGGGAAATACGGATGCGCAACGCCATAAGGCCCGGGCAGGTTCTTCCCAACGGCCAGATAGCCGGAAGCGATGTTGAACTGGAAGCCTGCCTTCTCGCCCTCAGGGACGGTTATGAAAAAGCCCGCTCGGAAGGAAAGCACGCGGGAATCGCCTGCGCCCTGAAAAATTCGGGGATAGGCGTCGGGCTTCCCGACATAGGGCGGTGCATACTTTCCGTGGAGCAGGGCGTGGTGCATATAAGGACAAGCGCGGCCTGCATAGGGCAGGGGCTGGCCACGGTGATCACCCAGATCGTCTGCGGCTGCCTCGGCCTTCCCGCCGAAAAAACGATCGTCGAGCCGCCCGACACAAGGCGTACGCCCGATTCGGGAACTACGACCGCCTCACGCCAGTCGGTGTTCACCGGCGAGGCGGCGCTCCGGGCCGCGCGGAAACTCAAGGCGGCCCTTGACGAAGGGGGAGGGAATCTCGCGCCGCTTGAAGGAAAGGAATTTTACGGCGAGTATTCGGGAATAACGGACCCCATGGGAAGCGGCAAACCCAATCCCGTAAGCCATGTTGCGTACGGTTACGCCGCGGTGCTTGCCGTTCTTGACGGCGAAGGGAGGGTGGAAAAAATCACCGCGGCCTATGACATCGGCACGGTGGTAAATCCTTCGGCCGCCGAAGGGCAGATTGAGGGGGGCCTTCTTATGGGCATGGGCTACACCCTTACCGAAGACTTCCCCATGGAAGGCGGCCGCCCAAAAGCAAAATACGGAACCCTGGGGCTTATCCGCGCCGCCGAAGCTCCCGGTATGGAGATCATCTTTGTCAAGCCGAAAAATCCCGCGCCCCTTGCCTGCGGGATCAAGGGAGTGGGCGAGCTTGCGGCCATTCCGGTAACGCCCGCCATCGCGGGGGCCTATTATGCGCGCGACGGAATATTCCGCACGAAACTTCCCCTTGACGGTACTTTTTACCGGAGTAAAACTTAAAGACCCCTTGAGCAAACAGGTTTCGGCGTTATAACCGGCGTCTGCCCGTAATGCGGACGTATTATGAACAGACGGCGGCTAACCTGTTTTAACCGGAATCCGCCGCTTGCGTCATTCCTCGAACTTTGCTATGCTCATCCTGAAAATGAAGCCTTTACCACCGGCCGGCGACAAAAATTCAAGATCCTCAGACGCCTCCCT
>JAITJV010000002.1 GCA_031278755.1 Treponema sp.
ACGTCTATACCGATGTAAAGGAGCTTGCCGCGGTCTTTGGAAGCCATTTTGAAATTCTCGAAATGGACGGCCTCAAGGCGCTCCGGGACGCGGTGAGTCCGGCGGAAACGGCGGGCAAACGGAAACAGTTCGACGCCGAATTCGCCGTTTCCCCCGAATGTGACGAAACGGAACTTGACAGGGCGGCGAAAACATCCTGCGCGCTTGACAGGCTCGTCGCGGAAAAGTCCCTTGACGCCCTGGCGTATTATTATGAAGGTTATAAAGGCAACGATCACGAGAACATCGTTACATCGGTAATTGCGGGAAATACGTTGCTCACGGGCCGCCATATACCCGTAGCCGGTGAATGTGAAGTAAAGAACGCGGTCGCCATGAAGATCATGGACTGTTTCGGCGCCGGGGGGTCTTTCTCGGAATTTTACGCGATGGATTTTAACGATGATGTTGTGCTCTGGGGGCATGACGGCCCCGCCCATCCCGCCATTGCCCAGGGGGCGGTCGGCCTTGTGCCTCTGCCCGTGTACCACGGCAAACCGGGAAAGGGGCTTTCAATACAGATGAGCGTAAAACACGGGGATGTTACCCTGCTCGCGGTGGTGCAGGGGAAGAAAGGTTCCTTTCTTCTTTGCGCCGAAGGGGAATCGGAGCCGGGCCCCGTTCTTGAAATAGGGAACACAAACAGCAGGTACCGTTTTGCCGTATCCGCGCGGGATTTTGTGAACCGCTGGTCAAAGGCGGGGCCCGCCCATCACTGCGCCATAGGGCTGGGGCATATTTCGGACCGGATAGAAAAACTCGCCGCCCTTTTGGGTATTGAATGTCTTAGGATCTGCTGAAGCGGCAGGAGGTCGAATTTGTCTGAGTATATTCTGGAACTGCGGAATATTTCAAAAACGTTCCCGGGGGTAAAAGCCCTGAACGCCGTTCATTTTGAACTGCGGCCCGGCGAGATCCACGCGCTCATGGGGGAAAACGGCGCAGGTAAATCAACCTTCATAAAAATCATCACCGGCGTGTACGAACCGGACGGAGGGGAATTTTTCATAGACGGAAAACCCGCGGTGATCCGCACGCCCCTTGACGCGCAGGCTCTCGGCATAGCGGCAATCTACCAGCATGTTACCTGTTTTCCCGATATTTCCGTTGCCGAAAATATTTTCATGGGGCATGAAAAAACAACTTCCCCCCTTAAGTACATAGACTGGAAAACCATGAACGGGGAAGCCTCCAGACTTCTTGAACAGCTTGACGCGAACTTTGACAGCCGGACCGTGATGGGAACCCTTTCCGTGGCGCAGCAGCAGATCGTGGAAATCGCCAAGGCGCTTTCCGCCAATGCGCGCATTATCATCATGGATGAACCCACCGCCCCGCTTTCAAACCGCGAAAGCGAAGACCTTTACCGCATTACCGCCGGCCTGAAAAAGAAAGGCGTGTCGATTATTTTTATTTCCCACCGTTTTGAAGACATGTACCGTCTGGCCGACCGCGTAACGGTTCTCCGCGACGGCAAATACATCAACACCTGGAACATAGGCGACGTGAACGATCATACCATGGTGGTGGCCATGGTGGGCCGGGAAATCGTCCAGTTCTTTCCCAAGCGGGATACGGTTCCGGGGGACGAGATGTTCCGCGTGGACGGGCTGTCCCGCACGGGTTTTTTCAGGGATGTGAGTTTTAATCTCCGCAGCGGGGAGATCCTCGCGCTTACCGGGCTTATAGGGGCGGGGCGCACCGAAGTGTGCGAAGCAATCTACGGCATCACAGGCTATGACGCGGGAAGAATTGTTCTGGGGAACAGGGAGCTGCACCACAGGGGGCCCGCGGGAGCGATAGCGGCGGGCATAGGCTTTCTTCCCGAAGACAGGCTCAAGCAGGGTCTTGTTCTCCGCTGGGAAATCGCCAAGAACATCAGCCTTTCCGCGCTGAAAAAATTTCTCCGCTTCGGCTGGGTTGACAGAAAAACGGAAAATCTGACCGCCAAGGAGCTTGCGGAAAAACTTTCGATCCGGGCGGTAAGCGTTCACGACAAGGCGTCAACGCTTTCGGGAGGGAACCAGCAGAAGGTCATTGTCGCGAAGCTGCTTACTTCCGACATGAAGGTGATTATACTGGACGAGCCTACAAAGGGCGTCGACGTGGGGGCAAAGACGGCGATTTACGAAATCATGAACAAACTTGCCTCCCAGGGCTACGGGATCATCATGGTTTCATCGGAAATGCCCGAGGTGTTGGGCATGAGCGACCGCATTGTTGTGATGCGGGACGGCAGGGTAACGGCGGTTTTTGAAACAAAGGAAGCCTCGCAGGAGGCCATACTTCAGGCCGCCATGCAGGACAGCGTGTAGGGCGGAGGTGGGAATGCCGAAAAAGATGTTGAACGCGTCGCGGTTCAGGGAGCTTGGATTGGTGGTGTTTATCGTGGTTGTATGCGCCGCCGTTCAGGCAAGAAATCATGAATTTCTCACCGGTCTTAATATAGGGAACCTCCTTACCAATACGGCCATCCTCGGTATTTTGTCGATTGGGATGATGATGGTCCTTTTAACGGGGGGCATCGATCTTTCCATAGGCGCCACCATGGCTTTCTCCGGAATGGTAAGCGCGTTGACGGTAAGCGCCCTTCCGGACATCCCTGTTTTTGTACTGGTTCTTGAAGGCTCCCTCATAGGCGCCGTAGGGGGCCTTGTTATAGGCGTGCTGGTGTCCCGTTTCGCCATACTGCCCATCATCGCAAGCCTCGGTATGATGAACGTTATCCGGGGCCTTACTTACCTCGTGTCGGGGGGAGCCTGGGTCAGCGCCTATCAGATGTCCGACGGCTTTAAGGCGCTTTCCACGGGCCGCATATTCGGGATAAACAACCTCATTATAATCGCCGTTGTGATCTACCTTGTTTTTTACTGCTTTATCAACTACACAAAGACAGGCAGGCGGATTTATGCGGTGGGTTCCAATCCCGAAGCCGCGGAGGTCATTGGTCTTCCCAGAAAACGGATCGTTACGCTGGTGTATGTGCTGATGGGTTTTCTTGCGGGGCTGGGCGGTGTTCTTTGGGTTGCGAAATTCGCCTCGGCGCAGGGTGACACCGCCGCAGGTTACGAGATGAACGTAATTGCCGCCTGCGTGCTGGGCGGCGTGAGCGTTTCGGGGGGGCGGGGAAAGGTGGCGGGCCTTGTTTTGGGGGTGCTTCTTTTCGGCATACTGGCAAACGCCCTTCCGCTGGTTAACGTATCTCCCTTTTGGCAGCAGGGTATACAGGGCTTCGTGATCCTTCTTGCAATCATCACCAATGTGCTTATCAAGCGGAACAACGATCTCGGCGTACTGCGCCGGCGGGCCATATAGAGAGAGGAGTGGAGCATGAGCGACAGAACACTAACCATTGAAAAGCCGCTGAATCTGAAGAAATTCTTTTTTCAGTGGGAATGGCTGCTCTGTATGATTTTCATACTGATACATATTGTCAACAGTTTTATTTCTCCCTATTATTTTAACGCCGACACCTTTCTCAGCGCTCCGATGAATTTTCTTGACAAGGCTTTCATCGTATTTCCCATGATGCTTGTGATCATTTTGGGAAACATAGATATTTCCGTAGCTTCCATTGTGGCTTTTACGTCGGTGATGATGGCGGTTCTCTTCAACGCCGGCGTTTCCATGCCCCTGGCTCTGGTTTCCGCCCTTGTAATAGGGACCCTCTGCGGGGGGATCAACGGGCTGCTTCTTGTGAAATTCAAGGAACTCCCGGCGATGATCGTTACGCTTTCGACGATGACCATTTACCGCGGGGCGGCTTATGTGATCCTTGAGGACAGGGCGTCGGGCGGTTTTCCGCAGTGGTTTTCATTTTTTGCCTGGGGCTATGTGGGGCCTTTCCCCTTTATTCTTGTTGTCTTTGCCGCCGTCGCGCTTGTCTTTGGGATTGCGCTCCACAAAACGGGTTTCGGCCGCAGGGTTTACGGCATGGGAAGCAATCTTCTCGCCTGCAGGTATTCCGGGGTAAATACGGACCGTATCATCCTTATCGTAAGCCTCCTTACCGGGCTTATGTCCGCCGTCTGCGCGATCTTTCTTACTTCAAGAATGGGAAGCACAAGGCCCAATGTCGCCCAGGGGTATGAACTCGACGTAATCGCCATGGTTGTTCTGGGCGGGGTAAGCACTTCGGGGGGAACAGGGCGCATCGCGGGGCCTCTCCTTGCGATTTTTATTATTGGTTTTTTGAATTACGGCCTTGGACTCATCAACGTCTCGGCCCAGGTGATTTTGATTATCCTCGGTCTTCTTTTGGTTCTTTCCGTACTCGTAATGAATTTGAGAATCGGCAAAGGCAGAAAACCCGCCTGAGCGGGATGATGAACGGCTCCCTTTAGGGTCTGTTCAAATATCGTTATGGAGGAAAAACATGAAGAAACTGGAAAAGGTATTGGCTCTTTCCCTTGTGCTGACGCTGTTTGGCGCGGCCGCTGTTTTCGCCGGCTCCAACCAGCAGGGTGAACGGCACGCCATTGTGTTTAAAAGCACGGGAAATCCATACGGCGAACGCCAGATGGGCGGTTTTGAGACGGGCATCAAGGAGCAGGGTTTTACCGCCATACTCCGCGCGCCTGATCTTCCCACCGCGGAAGCCCAGATACAGATGATAGAGCAGCTTATTGCCCAGCGTGTAACTTCGATCTGTATTGTAGGAAATGATTTTGACGCGCTTCAGCCCGTGCTTACCAAGGCAAAGGCCCAGGGCATCAAGATTTTCTCCCTTGATTCATCGGTTAATCCGGCAAGCCGCCTTACCCACGTGAATCAGGCCGACTCGGAAAAAATAGGCCAGACCCTTGTGGAAGCGGCGTCTGATCTGGCGGGGGGCAGCGGGGAGATTGCGATCCTTTCGGCCACAAGCCAGGCGTCGAATCAGAACCTCTGGATCGATTACATGAGGAAAGAGCTTGAAAAACCGCAGTATGCGAACCTGCGGCTGGTCAAAGTGGCGTACGGGGACGATCTCAGGGACAAATCTGTTTCTGAAACGGAAGGGCTTCTTCTGAGCTATCCCAACCTCAAGGTAATTATTGCCCCCACTACGGTCGGCATCGCCGCCGCGGGGAAGGTGCTTGCCGACAGGGATCTGCAGGGCAAGGTAAAACTTACCGGACTTGGGCTGCCTTCGGAAATGGCCGAGTATATTGATAACGGCGTGTGCCCCTATATGTACCTGTGGAACCCCATTGACGTGGGTTACCTGGGCGCCTATGTGGCCACCAACCTTACCAGCGGCAAGATCACCGGAAAGGAAGGCGAGCAGTTCGGCGCCGGAAGGCTGGGGAGCTATACTATCACCAAGGCCCCTGACGGCGGGACCGAAGTGCTTCTTGGGCCTCCGTTTAAATTCGACAAGGCGAATATCAACGACTGGAAATCAGTGTACTGACGGGTGACTGTTTCCGGCTTTGCCGGCCGCCGCCGGCGGGGCCGGAAATTTTCCGCAGGTTAAGCACAGGGGAAAAAATGAAACGGAATGCTTTTATCATGCACCTTCATCCGGGCTGCGCCGGCGAATACAAAAAACGGCACGATGAAATCTGGCCGGCGCTTAAAGAGGAACTGCACCGCGCCGGCGTGCGGAACTATTCGATATACCTTGACGCCCCCTCCAATACGCTTTTTGCCTATCAGGAGCTTACCGATGACGCCTCCGATAATGAACTTCCCGGAAAGGATGTTGTAAAGAAATGGTGGCGCATGATGAAGGATATCATGGACGCCAATCCCGACGAATCGCCCGTGGCCGATCCGCTGCGCGAAGTGTTCCACCTGGATTGATCATGGGCGTTGAGGAACTTGCCGTTCTGTCCCGGCAGTATGGGAGGGACAGTGAATATGTCATAGCCGGAGGGGGGAACACCTCGTTCAAGGACGGGGCCGCCCTTTGGGTTAAAGGATCAGGGGTTTCACTGGGGGAGATAAGCCCCGGTGATTTTGTCGCGATGGACAGGGAGAAACTTGCCGCGGTCTGGAAAAAGTCATACCCGGAGGATGCGGCGGAGCGGG
>JAITJV010000105.1 GCA_031278755.1 Treponema sp.
TAAACCCCCTTCCGAGGTGCTGTCCGAGTCCGGCCTCTGGGTTTTTCTCGATAATTTCGGCGGTTTGGAGCGGCTTCCCCTGGAAAGCTGGACCGAACGGGTGCTTCCCTTCGATCCCCGGAACGACGGTTACGCGGAAAAGCTTCATTTGTTTTTTGTTCACGGCGGAAAACGGTTCTTTTTTGTTCCCCTTGCCGGAAAAAGATTTCAGAAATTTGAAAAGGCCCTTCCCGGGGTCCTCGGCGCGCCCTTTTCCCTTGATTTTTACGGATACGGCGCCCCCCTTTACCCTTTCATCATCCTTTTTTTTGCCGCCGGCCTTGGTTTTCTTTTTCTTTCAAAGTCCTTTCTTTCCGCCGCCGTACTTCCCGCCATGGCCGCCTTTTCCCTGGGCGGCCCGCGGCCGCTGGTTTTGGCGGGGTTCCTTGCGGCGTTTACCCGCCTTCTTGCCGAACCTGTTTTCGAGTTGTTTGTAAGCCGCCGTTACCGCGCATACGGAGGCGCTGTACGCCTTTGGGAATGTATGGCCCCTTACCGGAAACTGCTGTTTTCCGCCGCCGCGCTTTTAGCCTGTTACTGTTTTACCGCTCTTTCAGGGACTTTTTTTGAAATGATTCTCGCGGGGATGACGGCCGCCGCCGCGGCGGGGATTTTTGTCCTTTCCGTCCGTCTTGAATCCCTGCGGGGCAAACCACAGAAGCACGTCAGGTTCAGGGCGGTTCCTATTCTCAGGGAAGAAGTAAAAATGAAGTTTTTTCCTGTCGAGGCTCTGCCCTTTACCCTGGCCGCCCTCCTTGCCCTCATTCCCGCACTGCTTCCCGGCCCTATGAATTTTGGCGGCGGAACTATTGAAGCGCTTGAATCGTTTCTTGTTTCGGAAGATGATTATCTGGCCCACGCCTCCTTTCAGGCAGGTTTTTCCTACCGGCCCCTTTCGGGCGGGGATTCCGCCTATTTCAGCTATACCGTGGACGGGAACCCCGCGGGCCTTCCGGAATTGCCGCCTTTTCCGGAATCTTCCGTGCCTGAGGACGTCTCCGCTGATATTCCTCCCTTTCCCCTTGGCGGTTTGGTGAATTTCCTTAAAAATTCAGGGCGGGAGGCGCGGCCGGTTCTTCCCGGTTTGCGGGATACGGTTCCTGTTCTGTTGTTGTTTTTATGTTCCCTTTCGGCCCTTATAAGGGGCAGGCGGGGAGGCAAAATTGCCGGAAATATTGTATTATATAAACGAAGGATGTATAGCGCCCCTGAGCGTGTATTGTTATGACAAAAGTGTATTCATTTCCCCGGGGGGGGATTTCCCTGGAGGATCCGGCGGTTCCGGCCAAAGGCCCCAGTGTAGCAGCTTATTTGCCCGGCCTCTCGGTGGTTTCCCTGATCCAGCATTCGGGGGCCAGGGCCTATCCCGTTGTTTCCATTGGGGACGTCGTCCGCGAAGGCATGCTCATTGCGCGGGGGCAGGGCCGCGGTTCAGCCAATATACACGCCGCCGTTCCGGGCCGGGTGATACGCATGGTGTCCTGGAAAGGCCCCGGCTCCCGTACCAACGACGCCCTTGTGATACGCATGGAGGGGAGTTTTGAAAAACTTGGCAAACGGGAAGAAATTTTTCCCTGGGAAAGCCTTACCTGCTTTGAACTGCAGCGCATCATAAGCGAATACGGCATAGTAGAAATGGAAGGATCGGGATACCCCGTGTCCGACACGCTTTCTTCCTTGAGAAATTCCCCGGAGCCGTATACCCTGGTCGTCCGCTGTGTCTTTGACGACCCCTGGCTTGCCGCGGACAGGCTTTTATGCCGGGAGCGCGTCAAAGCGGTGGCGGAAGGGGCTTTTATCATGGGCCGGGCGGGAAGGGTAAGCCGCATTATTTTCGCCCTCAGCCATGGCGAGCGCGATCTGGGCGGCGCCCTGCTTGCCGAAACAGGCGGATGGGATATTCCCTCTTCGCTGGTGCTGACCGGTTCCCGCTATCCCCAGCGCAACAGGCGCGAACTGGAACTGGTGCTGCGGCGTTACGCGAAAAAAGAATCTTTTGAACCCGGATCCCTTCTTGTTCTGGGGCCCGCCACGCTTGCGGCGGTCCATGATGCGGTCAAACTTAAAAAACCCATACTGGATCGTTATGTCGCGGTGGGAGGCTCCGCGGTTAAAACGCCCCAGGTAATGAAGGTGCGCATAGGGACCCGTATAGGCGAAATATTCGCCGAATGCGGCGGCTTTATCAGCAAACCGAAACGAATCGCGTCGGGTTCTCCCCTGCAGGGCCGGCCCGTGGCGGATCTTGACGAACCCATCGTAAAAACAAGTTATGCCGTATTTGCCATGCTTGAAAGCAGGATGGGGAAATTTCAGGACCGGCCGCAGAATTGCATAAGCTGCGGGGAATGCCGGGCGGTGTGCCCCGTAGGTCTTGATCCCGAAGAACTTTACAAGAAGGCCCTTTTGCGGGGCCCGCCGGCAGGGGCCGGCGTTTCCCGCGAAGGGGACGCCGACGGCCAGGGCGCAGGCTGCCACGGCTGCGGATGCTGCGATGTGGTGTGTCCTTCACGCCTTTCCCTTTCCGCCCATATTCTGGGGGATTCGGGAAATCAGGCCGGGGCGCGGAGGGCGTAATGGCGAAACAGGAATATTTTCTTAAGCAGCATCCCCTGGTAAACCTGGCGCGCCCCGCTTCGGGACGGATGTGGACAACGGCTTTTTGCGCTTTTATCGCGGTCATGCAGTCGGCTTTTACCGATTCGTTTGCCTCGCTCGTCCTCGCCCTTTCCGCGTTGGCCGCCGCTTTGGGAACGGAACTGATCCTGACCTGGCGGAAAAGGGGTTTTGACGCCGTCAGGGACGGCAGCGCCGCGGCTTCGGCTCTTGTTTTTACCCTGCTTCTTCCGAACGCCATTCACCCCCTGTACGCCGTTTTTGGGGCGGTTTTCGCCATGGCGGTGATCAAGCACAGCTTCGGGGGCCTCGGATCAAACTGGGTAAACCCCGCGGCGGGGGGATGGCTTTTTCTTCGTTTTTCATGGCCGGGCGCGTTTGATTCGGCCTTAAAAGGATCTCCTTTAAGCGTTATTTCCGAAGGGCTTGCTTCGGGCCTGTCTAATCCGCAGGGTTCTCCCCTGGGGATACTCAAGATCGCCGGCGGCGGGACATGGATCGCAAGCCGGCTGGACGGGACGGTAAGTTCCGCCCTTAACGGCGCCGTTTTTTCTTTTGTAAAAGCGGAACTGCCTTCGGGGTATGTCGATCTGTTTTTTTCGCGGGCGCCGGGGATCATCGCGGACCGGGGGCTCGCCGCCCTTCTCGCGGGGACTGTCATTGTCGCCGCCTTTCAGGCGGGACGGGTCTGGGTTCCCGCGGTGTACCTGTTTGTTTACGCCGTTTTTGTCAGAATCGCGGGCGGCGTCCCTTTCGGCGGGGCGGCCGGAAGCGGCGATATAATTTTCGGCCTCTTTTCCGGGGGCCTTGTCGCCGCGGCCTTTCTCCTTGCCGCCGAGCCGGTAACCGGGGCAAAATCGGCGGCGGGGATTTTTGCCGGCGCGGTTTTGGCCGGCTTTTTAACCTGGCTTTTCCGCTATCAGGGCTTTGAAGCGTTCGGGGCCTTTCTCGCGGTTCTTTCGGTCAATGCGGTAAGCGTTATTGTACGGGGTTTTGAATTCCGGTATCTCTATTCAGGAAAAGGTCTTTCTTTATGAGCGTGGAAAACAGGGGAAAGCGGCTTTTTTCCGGCTTCAGGGATACCGCTGTTTTTCTTGGATGGGCGGCTGGTCTTTTTCTTGCGGGTTTTCTGCTCTGGTCCCTTACCGGAACAATAAGGGATCGTTCCCTTCTCCGGACGGTAAACCGGATCTTTATGCAGAGGGACGATCCCCGGCGCCTTGACGCCCCTGTTCAGCCGCCCCGGGGGAGCGGCCGTCTTCCGGGAAACTGGTATTCGCTTGCCGGGGCAAACCATACGCTTTTTGTTTTTTCCGTGATGAGCGGGGGAATCATGGCGCCCTATGCGGCCTTTGTAAATTCGGCGGGGAAAGTCGATGAAATAGTTCCGCTTTCCGCCCACGCGGAACAGTTTATGCCCCGTTTCAGGGAAGGATTAATGGATATTTATATACGGCGCATTGAATCGGGAGCGGGAGGGGGCGCATGAAAGAAGCATCACACTCCTTTTGGGGGGGGCCTCCCCTGCGGGCGTTTTCGGGGGGCGCCCTTGTTGTCATGGCTTCATGCCGGCTTGCCTTTGCGCTTACAACATTGGGCGCGCTGGTATGGGTCTATGTTCTTTCCGTGCTCGCCGTCTGCGCCGTTTCTTCTTTTTTCCCCCAAAAGGGAAAATATTTTACGTTTCTTTTTTTATCAGCTTTTGCGGCGGGGCTTTACATTTTATTGCTTTGGCTTTTAAGCCCCCTTCTCGGGATGCAGATTCTTTTTATAACCGCTCTGGTTCCCCTGGTCTTCTCGGGATCGGGGATCCTTGAGCGTGCGGATACAGGCGATATGCTGGAGGCGGCGGTCCGGGCTTTTTCGGAAGCGTTTGCGTTGGGGGTTCTTGTCGTGGCCTTTTCGCTGATTCGGGAGCCGCTCGGCTGTCTTTCGCTTTCCCTTCCCGGCGGTATTCAGGGCTTTGTAAGGATTTTTTCGTTTGACGGCGGAAATTTTCTGCCTGTCCGCATCGCGTCTTCTTCCGCCGGGGCGCTGATCCTCCTTGGATACGGGGCGGGAATCTACCGGCGTATTTATCCGGAGAAGGAACCATGAGCCGGGCGGGATATTTGGCGGCCCTTGCCGTTTTTTCGGGCCTTTCTTTCAACCTTCTTTTGTACGGCCTGGGAATGGGCGGCATAGCGGCCGGCCGTGTGGAAAAAGATCGTTTTCCCCTTTTGCAGACGGGGATCTTCTTTGTCTCCGTCCTTGTTCTCTGGATTATTCTGGAGGGATTTTCTTCCGCTCTTGGTTTTTTTGAGTACTTTATAGTTTTCCCCGCGGGGGCCTTTGTATGCCGCGGATTGCAGTGTCTTGTTTCCCGTATCCAAAAAAAGAAGCCGTTTTCCTGTGTTTTCGATTCCCGTACCGGTTATGACGGGCTGGCCGGGGCTTCGCTCTTCCTTACCCGCATGCTTGCCGCGGACTTTGCCGGCGCCCTCGTCCTTGCCCTGGGTTTTACCGCGGGGATCATGGGGACTGTCCTTGTTTTAAGGGAGATACGGCGCAGATCCCTTATGGAGGCGGTTCCTGTCTTTCTCCGGGGCAGCCCCCTTACCCTTATTTCCATGGGGCTTCTTTCCCTGATCTTTGGTTCCGCGGCCGCCGTATTGTTCAGGGTGCTGGGAGGATAGTATGAGCGGTTCCATAAGCCTGATCCTCGGCTCCCACAACCATCTGCCCCCGGGCGCCGGCGACGATGAATTTGAAAGGATATACGAGCGCCGCGTAAAGCCCTTTATTCAGACTTTATACAAATTTCCCAAAATACAGGCGGTGCTCCATTATTCGGGGGTGCTCCTGCACAGGCTGGAACGCCTTCACCCTGAATTTTTCATGCTTATAGAAGATCTCCTTTCGCGCAAGCAGGTTGAAATACTCGGAGGCGGTTTCTACGAACCCATGATGCCCCTTATCCCCCAGCAGGATAAAATCGGGCAGGTTGAACTTCTTACCACGTATCTCCGGAAAAGTTTCGGGAAGAGGCCCCAGGGATGCTGGCTTTCCGCTCTTGCATGGGAGCAGAGCCTCGTAAGCCCCCTTAACGCCTGCGGCATAGGTTACACCTTTCTTTCGGACAGCCAGTTCCTTCTCGCCGGCCTTGGAGGAAACGATCTTTACCTTCCCTGCATCACCGAAGATCAGGGGAAGATGCTCACGGTTTTTCCCGCTTCCAACGAACTGAAAGACGGCTTTGCCAAAAAGAACGCCTCCGACGTCCTTAACGGCCTCGCCCGGGTTCTGCCGCAGGGATCCTGGACAGTATCGGTTTTCCCCGGAAATATTTTTACCGAAGAAGACGGCGGCCCCGAATTTACCTTCCACCGTTTTTTTGAAGAACTGTCCCGCTGTGAATCCTTTGTCGAATATACTACGCCGGGCCGGCTGAACCGTTCTTTTGAAAAATTGAAGAAGGCCTATTTTCCCGCTTCGCTGGGGGCCTGCCCCCGGTTCGAAGGGGAATCTTTCAGGGGATGCCCCGGCCCCCGTAGTGTTCTTATTGATTATCCTGAAGCCAACGGGGTGTATTCAAAAATGGTTTATGTTCATGCGCTCATCAACCAGCTCCGGGGGGACAAGGCCCGAAAGCGTACCGCCAGGGAAGAATTATGGAAAGCCCAGGGCTGCGATATTTACACTCTGCCGCCGCATGGCGGGATATACAGGCCCGATCTGCGGAAGGCCGCGTACCGTTCGCTTCTGGCCGCGGAAAAGATAACCAGGGAAAAGGGCCGTTTCAACCCGTCGCTGCTTCATTTTGATATAAACCTTGACGGCGGGACCGAGTACC
This sequence comes from Treponema sp., assembly GCA_031278755.1. Lineage (GTDB taxonomy): Bacteria > Spirochaetota > Spirochaetia > Treponematales > Breznakiellaceae > JAIROE01. Next base: position 6,488 of record JAITJV010000105.1, read on the forward strand.
TTTTACAGGATGAAAAAATCAACAGTTACATAGAGCTGCGGGGGGCGGAGATTTTTGAACTGGACTACCTTCCCAAGAACTGGAACTATCTTGATACGCTTCTGCCCCGGGAAGATCCGTCCGATGCGGATTCCGGACCCAGGCGGGCGGCGTTTACCGATACGTTCCTCCCCCCCGGAACGGATTTTTCGCTTCTTCCCGTTCCCGGTTCGCGGTACTGCGGAAACGAACGTTTTTTGACCGGCGAGATGGACCGGAACAAGCTCAAAATACACTTTACCCTTCCCGCCAATGACGCTGTTCCCTTCGGGCGTATAACAATGGGAAAAACTTTTCAGAGCCGCAAGGACGCCCTTACCGTGTCCTATTCCCTTTCCAACGGCGGCGAAGAAAAGACGGATTTTATTTTTGCCCCCGCGGCGGATCTTTCTTTCCCCGGAAACGGCGAGGAGTTTTTTCGCGTGCTCAAGGGGAACGCCCCCGTCAGTCAGGATGCGCCGGGGAATATAACCGACGCCGAGTCCCTGAAATTCCAGGACCTTAAAAACGAAGTCCAAATCAGCCTTGGCTCGAAAAAAACCTTTGAAGCGCGCATCGTACCTGTCAATATCCCCTGCGGCGCGGGCCGGCTGTACCAGTCAACCTGCGTCGCCCTTCTTTTTAAAGTATCCCTTGAACCGCGCCAGTCCTGGAACAACGAGTTCACCCTTAAATTCTCGCATTGATGCGGTTCGGTTAAGGGAAGTTCCGGAAACTCGGCCGGAGTTTCCCTGAAGCTATTCCCAGTTTCCGGGTTTTTCATTATCATGAGGGGATGAAACGCAGGCTTATCACTTCAGCGCTCCCCTATGTAAACAACGTGCCCCATCTGGGAAACCTTATCCAGGTTTTGTCCGCCGACGCCTTTGCCAGATTCTGCCGGCTTAAAGGGTATGAAACACTTTATATTTGCGGAACCGATGAATACGGAACCGCTACGGAAACCAGGGCCGCCGAAGAGGGAATAAGCCCGAGGGAGCTTTGCGACCGTTACCATGCGGTACACGCGGAAATTTACCGCTGGTTCAATATAAACTTTGATAAATTCGGCCGCACCTCCACGCCGGTACAAACCGAGGTTACCCAGGACATCTTCAAAAAACTCGACGCCGCGGGCTTTATCCGCGAGCATACCCTCGAACAGCTTTACTGCGCCTCCTGCGGCCGTTTTCTTGCCGACAGATACAGACGGGGAAAGTGCCCGCACTGCGGCTCGGAGGACGCGCGGGGGGATCAGTGCGAACAATGCGGAAAACTCCTTGACCCCGCGGAATTGATCGAG
>JAITJV010000128.1 GCA_031278755.1 Treponema sp.
GGCGTGGCTCCGCTTTGTCCGCGGCGTCATCGATTCCGAAGATCTTCCCCTTAACGTAAGCAGGGAGATACTGCAACAGAACAAGATTCTCCTCAACATCAAAAACGCTTCGGTCAAAAAGCTCCTTTCGGAATTCAAGGCGCTGGCCGACGGCGCGGTTTCCGGCTCCGACGCGGCAAAGGAAAAATGGGAAAACTTTATCGGCCAGTACAACCGGCCCCTCAAGGAAGGCCTCTACCAGGATTTTGCCAACAGGGAGGCGATTGAAGAATTGGTGCGTTTCAAGAGCACCGCGGTGGAAGGGTGGACCAGCTTTGCCGGGTACGTTTCCCGCATGAAAAGCGATCAAAAGTACATCTACTATATTTCAGGCGGCGATGAAAAAACCCTCCGGTCGTCGCCGCTTCTGGAAGCGTACCGGGCAGGGGACATAGAAGTCCTCATCATGGACGATGAAATCGACGACATCGTCATTCCTTCCCTGGGCCGTTACCGGAAGCCTCAACCGGAAGGAGTGGAAAGCGCCGACAGTTCCGAATGGGAGATTCGGGCGGTGAACAGGGCCGGGGCGGATGAAGAACTCGGCGAAAAGAAAGACAAGACCGCGGAAAAGAAAGCAAAGCCCGTCATAGACAAAATCAAAAAAGCCCTGGGGGATCGCGTCAAAGACGTAAAACTTTCACGGCGCCTGCATGATTCCCCTTCGTGCATCGTGGCGGACGAAAACGACCCCACGCTTCAGATGGCCCAGATGTTCAAGGCCATGGGCCAGACCGAAATGCCCGACGTCAAACCTATCCTCGAAGTGAACGGCGATCATCCCATCGTCGCAAAACTTAAAGACACGGACGATGAAGAAGTGATCGCCGACACCTCGGGGGTTCTTCTCGATCAGGCCCTTCTTGTAGAAGGAATAAAGCTCAAGGATCCGGCGGACTTTATCAGGCGGCTAAACCGCCTGCTTGCGAAATAGCCGTTTCCGCGGACTTCCCTGCGGCAGGCAGCCGCGCCGCCCTCATTGCGTTGAAAACCGCGATAAGGGCGACGCCCACATCGCCGAACACTGCGGCCCACATGGTCGCTATGCCGAGCGCGCCGAGCGTGAGAATAACGGCCTTGACGCCAAGGGCAAAAACAATATTCTGCCATACTATACTGTGAGTTCTCCGCGCAATGCGGAAAGCGGTAACAAGTTTTGAAGGTTCATCGGTCATAAACACAATGTCCGCCGCTTCTATGGCGGCGTCCGATCCTACGCCGCCCATCGCAACGCCAATGTCGCTGCGCGCCAGCGCGGGGGCGTCGTTGATCCCGTCTCCGGCAAAGACCAGCTTTCCGCCGGCTTTTTCTCCGGCTTCAAGTTTTTCAAGCTGCTCCACCTTTTGGTGGGGAAGAAGTTCCGAATATACTTCGTCAAGCCCCAGCTCTCCTCCTATCCTTTCACCGGTGATCCTGTTGTCCCCCGTCAGCATAACGATGCGTTTTATTCCCGACGCCTTTAATCCCGCAACGGCGGCTTTCGCGTCGTTCCTGGGTTCGTCGGAAACGGCAATGTACCCTGCGTATCTGCCGTCAACGGCAATGTGAACAACTGTGGCGCCGTCCGCCTTTCCCTTTTCGCCTCTGTCTATGCCTTCCGATTCCAGAAGGCGTTTGTTTCCCGCAAGGACGGTCCTCCCGTCAACAATAACCCGTATTCCCTTTCCGGCAATTTCCTCATGAGCCGTTATTCGGTTTCTTTCGGGCCGCTTTCCGTATGCGTTCAGTATGGAAAGCGCGATGGGATGGGTTGAATTGCTTTCGGCGGAAGCCGCAAGGGAAAGAAGATCCTCATTCTTCCAGCCTTCCGCGGGGGCTATTTCAGATACGGTGAAGATTCCCTTTGTAAGCGTTCCGGTTTTGTCAAAGACAACCGTATCCGCCGCGGTAAGGGCTTCAAGGTAATTTCCCCCTTTCACCAGTATCCCCTGACGCGAAGCGCCGCCTATGCCGCCAAAAAAACTCAGCGGAACGGAAATGACAAGCGCGCAGGGGCAGGACACGACAAGGAAAACCAGCGCCCGCCTGAGCCAATCGGCAAAAAGCGCGCCGGGAACAAAAATGGGCGGAAGCACCGCAAGCACAACCGCCGCGGCCGCCACGGCAGGCGTATAATACTTTGAGAATTTCGTAATGAAATTTTCAACCGGGGCCTTTCGCGATCCTGCGTTTTCCACCAGCGCAAGAATTTTTGAAACGGTGGATTCGCTGAATTCCTTTGTTACCCGTATCTCCAAAAGCCCCGACATGTTGATGGACCCGGAAAGAACCTCGCCGCCTGGCTCCGCATTACGCGGAAAGGATTCGCCCGTCAGGGCCTGGGTATCCAGAACCGAACAGCCAAGGACCACGACGCCGTCAAGGGGTATCTTTTCGCCGGGCTTTACCACAATAAGATCGCCGGGCTTCACCGTCTCCGGACCCACCTTCCGCAGCCCGCCGCCCTCCTTAAGGTTGGCAAAGGGCGGGCGTATGTCCATAAGGGCGCTTATCGAAGACCGCGACCGTTTTACCGCGAGGCGTTGAAAGGCTTCCCCAATCTGGTAAAAAAGCATCACCGCGACGCCTTCAGGGTACTCGCCTATGGCGAAGGCCCCCAGGGAAGCGGCTGCCATGAGAAAATTCTCGTCAAATATGCGGCCGTGCGCGATATTCCCGGCGGCTTTAACCAGTACTTTTCCGCCGATCAAAAGATACGCCGCCGCAAACACAAGCAGGGCGAACGGTTCGGGGAAATTAAAGAAAATACCCGCGGCAAAAAACACCGCCCCTGTTCCAATGGCCGTCCAAAAAAGAACGGTTTTCGTCTGTACGGGAACCTTTTTCCCCGTTTTCACGCTTCCATGCTCTGTCCCTATAACTGAACCATGCTCTGTCCCTATATCAAGCTCTGTCCCCGCAGTTCTGCAGGCGGAGCAACCACAATCAAAATCGTTTCTCTTGTCTTTCACGGTCATCTTCATCTCCATACCCGTTTATACCGGAATCTTTTCCATAAACAGTTGAATAATTGTATACTTGTTCAACTGTTTGCTCCAAAAAAACGCCTCTGTCCCCGGCATACATACGGTCATCTTTCACACACATGGACCAGCCCCTGGTTAAAAATCATCCCAACATGCTCATCGTCCAGAGAATAGTAGACTACTTTGCCGTTCTTCCTGTATTTAACCAGCTTGGTCTGACGCAGCGCCCTCAACTGATGGGAAATCGCCGATTTGGTCATTCCCAGAAGGAACGCAATATCGCAAACGCACATTTCGGAATGCAAAAGAGCGCTGATGATCTTTACCCGGGTTGAATCGCCGAAAACCTTGAAAAGATCCGCCAGGTTAAGAAGGGCTTCTTCTTCCGGCATCTTTCCCTTTACGCTGTTGACCACTTCCTCATGAATCACCGTACAGTCGTAACGGTCTATATCTTCAATCAAAGGTTTTCTCCTCTCTTTCCGGATATTTTATGAATACCCGGAACATAATAGTTGAACAATTGAATATTCTTTCAACTGTTCAATTATAAATATACCGCTTATTTACACGTCGGTCAATATAAATTTGCAAAATTTTTTTGAAGCTCTGTCCCCCGGACCTTTTTTGGGTATATACTTATACACCGGGATTTGAGTTTGGCAGATAAAGAATTGATCCATTTCTTGCCCGGCAAACAATTGAGGTTGTTCCAAAACTTCAGAGGACTGACCGGGAAGCGGCCCATTTCCCGGATGTAGCGGAAAACCCGGATTTTGACCGGTATTTCCGGGAGTTTGTTTTGAACCGGTTGGTTTTGAAATAAGTTCAATTACAATCGGAATTCCGGAATTCAGCTTTTTCGTAAAAAAGCTGAACCCTGGCGTTTTGAAAATGTCAGGGAATATAACAAGGGGGGATTGAAATGGAACAGAACGGTCAAAGCGGTCTTTGTCCCGGACGCCTGCAAAATACGGACGCCTGTTTACAGCGTATGGTAGATCAGGGGGAAGCCGCCGGCGTCGGGGGGCTGATTATCCGTCACGGGATAGCGGCATACCGGAAAAGTTTCGGTATGCAGGATATCGAAAACAGGATACCCATGCAAAACGATTCCATTTACCGGATCTATTCAATGAGCAAAACCTTTACCGTAACGGCCGCGATGACCCTGTACGAAAAAGGCCTCTTCAAACTTTCCGACCCCATAGCGGATTTTCTGCCCGCCTTCCGGGAGCTGAAAACCGCCGAAAGCGATGAACGCGGCGCGGTAACAATCGTTCCCGCAAAAGGCCCCATCACCTTTGAGCATCTTTTTACCATGACGTCAGGCGTACCCTACCCGGGTACGGAAAGTTACAGTGCGCGGATCATGGCGGAAATTCAGGGCAAAGCCGCCGCCGATGCGGCCAAAGGAAAACACTGGACAAGCGCCCAAATGATAGACGCGGCCGCGACGGCGCCCCTCTGCTTCCATCCGGGGGAACGCTGGCTCTACGGTTTTTCCCACGACATCCTGGGACGGCTTATCGAGGTCATCTCGGGGAAAAGCCTCGGTGAATATCTTGCCGAAACAATCTTCAAGCCGCTGGGCCTCAAGGACACAGCCTTTTATGTGCCGCCTGAAAAACAGGCGCGTCTTGCCAAAGTGTACAGCCCTACAGACGCGGGCCTCAAAGAAGTACAGGGCCTCACCGCCGATCCCGCCGTAACCCATCCTCCCGCCTTCGAAAGCGGCGGCGGAGGCCTCGCCTCCACGCTGGACGACGTCGGGCGATTCGGCTCCATGCTCCTTAACGCGGGCAAATTAGACGGGGAACGGATACTTTCACGGAAAACCGTAGAACTCATACGGCGGAACCACGTCCCCGAAGCGTATATCAGGAAATTCGGCTTTCCCGCAATGGCCGGTTACGGTTATGGACTGGGCGTCAGGACCATGCTCAACACAGCCGGAGCGGGCCTCAACGGATCAGAGGGAGAATGGGCCTGGGACGGCATGCTCGGAACCTGGTACTGTATAGATCCTGCCGAAGACCTGACGGCCGTTTTCCTCGTCCAGCGCCTCCCCGGCGGCAACGAAGATCTGCCGAGGCGTTTCGCCCAGACAGTATACGCGGCAATAGATGACTAGCGGGAATCTTTGGCGCCGCCGGACGGACGGCGGCCTCTCAGCATCCGTATGTCCCGAATCGGTACAGTTCCCGATCAACATCGTAGAGGCGGAAACCCTGTAAAGAGCCAGGAAGAATTGACAGCCCGGACCGGGAAGACACGCGTAAGGAGAAAGGTATGGATTACAAGACGGAATACCAGCAGATGACAAAAGCCGTCATTGAGGAACACCGGCAGGTGTTTGAAAAACTGGATATGGGGGAGCTTGGGGTTTTTGTTGAAGCTGTAGCCGGGGCAAAGCGTGTTTTCGTGATGGGCGGCGGACGGGAAGGTATTTCCTGCCGGGGCTTTGCCATGAGGCTGGCCCATCTGGGCAAAGAAGCCCACTGGATCTGGGACGACACCGCCGTCGCGATGGGTCCGGGAGACCTCTTTGTTGTTTCCGAAGGAAGCGGGGATGTGGGCATGTTCGGCTATGTGCTGGAAAAGGCCAAACAGAGCGGTGCGCGGATTGCCATAATCACCGGTATGCCGGACGGGGCGCAGGTGAAAAAATATGCCGACATCGTACTCTTTGTGCATTCCACCGTTTACCTGGGCAAGGCAGGCGAAGCTCCCGGCAAGCCGAAACAGCATGACGTAGTCCCCACCAGACAACCCATGGGTAATCAGTACGAGCAGCATCTCTACATGCTGTTGGACGTCATCGTCATATTCGTGATGAAGGAAATGGGTCAAAGTTATCAGGAAATGGAAAACCGGCACCGGAACATAGAATAACCGGTAACATACCGCGGGGCTTTTCTTTTGAACGGGCCGGCTCCGCATAGGCAACGGTAAAAGACGCCGCGGCCTGCGTACAGGATTCCGCGCGGCGCCGGCCTGGTAAAGGTTATGGAAGCATGGAAAGATTCGCCGGCCTGTTTCAGGCGCCGCGGACGGGCTTGGAGTCATTGAACGCCCTTCGCCGGCAACACGCCGGAAGTGAACCATTGTCGTCTGTTGAGTGTTTAGAGTATATTACACAGACCGGAGGATAGGTTAGCGGCTATACCGCCAGCTTTGGGAGCTGGATGTCGGGGGTTCAAATCCCCCTCCTCCGAAACACAATCACATTCCGCGGTAAATCGCGGTTTTTGCGGCGCAAAAACCAACAGCCGCGGCAGGCTGCTAGAAATCTTCGTCTCCGCCGGGGGGGAACATGTAAAGGTCGGGCAGCTTGGTGATGCGGCCCATGGAGAACGCGCCGGAGGAAAAAAATTCGCTTGTAACCGGAACCTGGAAGAAGTGGTTAAGAGGCTCGAATCCCGGCGTTTCGACCTTTACCAAAAATTCAAATATTTTCTGCATGTTTGCGGACCGGGCCGGGATGGGAACGGGCCAGAAGGTAAAGGCGCCTTCGGTATTGGCGACAAGGGTGTAGGGGTTTTGCCAGTTGCCGTCCTTCATGGCGACAAGCTCGCCGTTACGGCGGAGTTCCACCTTAATGTCCGACATGGGTGAAAAATTGAGGCCGTTGAAAAGGCGGCCCACTATAGTGGGGATATTGAAGACAGGTTTTGCCTCTTCCGCCGCGTGGTCCGGATGCGCGTTCTTGTGGCTGAAATTGGGCCGCTGGTTATGGCTTATCTGTTTTATTCCTTCATAAGCCAGGGTGACTATGTCCGCTTCTTTCTGCTGGCGTACAAGCGTTTCCGTTTCCGTCCTGGCGACGCCGCGGTTTGAGATGATATACCGGGGAGCCGTCTTGTTAAGCACATAACAGACCGTATCAAGACGGCACTGATCGCAGGTGCAAAAGCCGTCCGGGTTCCCTTCCGCAATGATGGCGTCAAATACCTCCCCAACCCTGGCGACAACTATCTCTTCGGCGGTATTGTGAATATCCATACATGATCTCCTGAAGGTCCGTTAAAACGGACGTGCATAAAATTGTTCCAAAACCCCAATTTTTGAAACAGGCCCACTTATTAATGTAATCAATTTTTCCATATATGCAATATGGAAAAAACCCGCCGCTAAAAAAAACCGTCCAAAAGTTCAGGCAGGGCCTGAATTTTTCCGTCATAGGCAGGGGCGGTAAAGATACGCACAGTATACAACGATTTTACAAAAGAATTTACCGTTTCGCTCCGGAACGCGCTGGAACTTTCGGCAAAATACCGGTCTTCGTCCCGTACAAAAAGCCCCGTCTCAAAGGAAACAGGCTCAGGAACGTCTATGATAAGCTCCCCCGCCGCGACGGGAACGCCTGAATCTTTCAATTTTGCCGCAAGGGCTTCCTCGCAGGCTGAACGGCTGTGTATGTCCCGCAGCCGCCTGTGTTTGTCTTCCGCATAGGGAATTTCGGCCGCGGCGCTGTAAAGGCGGCCTTCGTGCACAGAATCGGCAAGGGGGCTTTTGATCAGGGCAAAGAGGCTCTGATCATCAAGATCGTAAAGTTCTTCCGGGGCGACATTCCCCGATTCAAGGAAGCCGAGGAGGGCCTTTTTGATCATCGCTGTGGCCGAGCGGACCTGCCGGTGCCAGTAAACGGTGCGGTACATGAGGTATTTTGAAAAAAGGATAGATTCCACGCTTGGTATGCCCCGCGTATCAATATCCACCCCCCGCTCCGGATGGGGATAAAGCCGCGACAGGATAAAATCGACGTCCTGCGCCCCGTAGGGAACCCCGCAGAAACGGGCGTCTCTGTTAAGGTAGTCAAGTTTATCGGGGTCAAGGGCCCCCGAAAGGAGCTTCCGGTAAAAAAGCAGCTCCTTGTCCGTTCCCTGAAGGGACGCGTCCACAACGGCGGCGGTAAAGGCGGGATCGGCCCCGGCCGCCGCGATAAGACCCCGCATGGGTTCGGCAAGGATGATTTCCCCGGTAAGTTTTTCATGGGCCTTGAGCGAAAGTTCCTTGAGGGAATGGGTATAGGGAAAATGTCCCAGATCGTGGAGAAGGCAGGCGCAGAGAAAGGAAAGAACGCCGGCCGGGGTGGTCCAGTCTTCCGCGCCCTTTTCTATAAGGTTTTCAAGAAGCCGCCTGCCAAGATAATACACGCCTATTGAATGGCTTGCCCTGGTATGGGTGGCCCCGGGATAGACGCAGTACACCGGCCCCAGTTGGAAGATGCGGAAAAGCCGCATGAAAGGGGCCGAACGCGTAAGGGCCGCAAGCCCCGGGGTAAGGTAAATATGGCCCCACAGCGTATCCCGTATGGGATCGGTAAAGCCTTCCCGAAGCGCGGCGTGAACATCGAATTTCATCCAGATTAAAGAATACCCCGCTTTTGGGGGAAAATCCACATCGTATTGACGGCCCCTCTGTCAACGACCAGTAGAAATGTCCCCTGTTTCCGTTCAATAGAAATGTCCCTTTGGCTCATGCCGCCTTGAGCTGATTTGGCCTTTTCGTGGCATTTGAAGATCCTTAACAAGAAGCGGTTTTCCCTTGAAAAGTATCGAATACCTCCGTCAAGCCGGATTCGGACGGTTACGTTGTCCTTGGGCCGGGGCAGTATCGTATTGGATTGATAAATCTGAATAACCGGCGCTAAAACCTAACCACATAGTCGTTAGTCGCCGCCCGCTCGTGTTCAAAGCGGAGGATTTCAGTGAGGCCTGCCTTCCCCGGCGGGACATGGGCATCGGCCGGGTCAAACGCGGGCCGGGATCACTTCCCCCCCAGTTTGTCGCACGCCCTCCCAAAATGGTTTTTCGGTTCGGTTATCCCCACAAGCAGTTCCGCATCCGCGGGCTCCCGCGTCAATACAAACGCGTTTTTCTTGCCGCACTACAACGCCCGGGGTATCCCGCGCCGCCAGGGTCGGTCCAAAGTCCGGATAGTTTTCTCGGCAGGCTTCCACTGCCTTTTCCCGTAGACCTTCGCTTGTTCGCCGATGTGGCGGTTTCCCCACATTCCCCTGTATAAGGCCTTTATCTCCTTCCCTCATATAGGCCCCATACATACCCTTCCCTCTCAATAACTCTTTCCCATTGGTAATCTCCCGGCCATCTCTTTCCTCCAGGGGGCATTCTACCAAAAGGGGACATTTCTATTGGTTTTTTAAGGGGACATTATCACTGATTTTTAACAATCCTTCAAAAAAAAATACTTGCAAATAAAATC
>JAITJV010000179.1 GCA_031278755.1 Treponema sp.
GAAACATTAAGCGTATTGGGAAGCACATCCTCCGGATGACCGTTGATTTTAATATCGGGAATGGAAGCAAGAAGCCCGCCGCGGAGGCGTTCCCTTAAAGCCGAAATACTCCGGCCGTACTGTTCAATTTCACCCGCGGCCAGGGCCGCCGCCTTTCCAAAGCCGAGTATCCCAATGTTGTTGTAGGTTCCCGCCCGCAGTCCGTCTTCCTGATGCCCCCCGTGTATCAGGGGAAAAAGGGGGGCGCCGCGCCTGACATAAAGCGCGCCCGCGCCTTTGGGTCCGTATATCTTGTGGGCCGACATGGTAAGGTAATCGACCCCCAGATCCTCCGCGTTCACCGGAATTTTCCCCACGGCCTGCACCGCGTCGGTGTGCATCCATGCGCCTCTTTCCCTGGCCAGGGCGGAGATTTCTTTAATATCCTGAATGGTGCCGATTTCGTTATTGGCCATCATTATGGACACAAACAGGGTCCTGTCGTCGAGGGCTTTTTCCAGATCCGTCATCCGTACCTTTCCGTATTCATCCACCGGAAGAAAGGTAACGGGAAAGCCGAGGGATTTAAGGTAAGAGGCCGAATTGAGCACGCAGGGATGCTCAACGGCGGTAGTAACAAAGGCGTTACGGCCCCTTGTACCCGCTCCGCCGTCAGGCCCCGACGCAAGGCGCCGCATGGTCCCGAACACCATATTGTTCGATTCCGAACCGCCCGAGGTAAAAACAACGCCCTCCGCGGGGGCGCCAATGAGCTTCCCAACCGCCTGCCTGGCTTCCTCAACCCTGGCATGGGCAAGCCGCCCGGACGCATGCATACTTGAAGCGTTTCCGTATATTTCAAGATCCGCAATCATTGCGGCCTTAACCTCCGGTTTAAGGGGGGTGGTCGCGTTGTAGTCTACATAAATCCTTCTTTCCGCCATTTTTTCCCCTTTTTTTACTAAATCAATCATGTATACTACAATAATAATAATTTATTCTGTTAAATACAATACCTATTTCTCCGGTATATTTACCATAAATTGACGCTCCTCCGTAGTTTCAGGCTTCCGGGTCCGGCCGAGGTCCGGAAAGGGGGCCTTCGCTTTTCAGTCCCGGTTGAGGTTCCCCTAAGTTTACAGAAAGGATATACTAACTGTCCATGATTATTAAAGGGCATATTGAAAGGATTCTTTCAGAAATGATCCTCTCGGCATCAGGCTGGCGCGGCGTTTTTTCTCCGGGAGGTGAAGAAAGCCGGGGGGAAGAAATTTCCCCTTCACACGGCGTTATCGCCGCCGCGGCGGGGGAAGCCTTTGCGTCCTATCTGCGGAATACGGCGGACAATCCGGATGAAAAGCCCCTTGTGCTGCTGGGGACGGACACGCGGCCTACGGGAAAGGCCGTGGCGGGGGCGCTTGCCGCCGCCCTCCTTGGGGCCGGATGCGGCGTCAACTACGCGGGGATCACCGCGGCCCCCGAGATCATGGCATGGGCGCGAGGCCTCCGGGCGGCCGGGCGCGGCGCGGCAGGTTTCATCTATGTTTCGGCAAGTCATAACCCCATAGGCCACAACGGGCTGAAATTCGGCCTTACCGACGGCGGCGTCCTTGACGCGGAAAAAGCGGCCGGGCTTATCGAAAAATTCCGCGCCCTTACCGCGGAAGACGGCGAACTAAACCGCATAGCCGCCATGCTTGAAAAGCCTGATGAAAAAGCCCTGGAACGCGTCTACGCCCGGCGGGATGAACATAAAGAAGCGGCGTACCGGGCGTATCTTGCTTTTACCGAAGAAGTGGTTTTCGGCGAAACGGGCGCGTCCGCCGAGGCCGCCGGAAACGGGGGCGCGGGCCTCAGACGGATAATCACAAACAGCCTCAAGGAACGTCCGGCGGGAATAGCCTGCGACTTTAACGGTTCCGCGCGCACCTTGTCCATCGACGGTGAATTCTTTGCGGGCCTCGGCGTTTCCTTCAAATCCATAAACAGCAGGCCCGGAGAAATTGTTCACCGGATCGTACCGGAAGGCGATTCGCTTGAACCATGCAGTATTTTTCTTGAAAAACTCAACGCCGAAGATCCGGCTTTTATGCTGGGGTACACGCCCGACTGCGACGGCGACCGGGGCAACCTTGTAATATGGGACGACGGTGAAAACAGGGTCCGTATTCTCGAAGCCCAGGAGGTTTTCGCATTGTCCTCCATAGCGGAACTTGCCCACCTCGGATGGACGGGGGAACTTGCCTACGACAGCAGGGGAAACGCCGTTTCCAAGGCGGCGCTCGCGGTTAACGATCCTACGTCATTACGGATAGACCGTATAGCAAAAGCGTTCGACGTTCCTGTTTTCCGCGCCGAAGTCGGAGAAGCCAATGTGGTCGGCCTCGCGAGGAAGCTCAGGGACAGGGGATATACGGTGCGCATACTCGGCGAAGGCTCAAACGGAGGAACCATCACCCATCCGTCGTCGGTGCGCGATCCCCTTGATACCGTCATGGCGCTCCTCAAGCTGCTTTCGGTACGAAGCGGGAAAAAACCGGGCCTTTTTGAAATATGGTGCGATCTTTCGGGGCAGGCTGAAACCTACAGGCCGAACTTTACCCTTGGCGACGTCATCGCCTCCCTCCCCGCCTTTGTTACCACGGGGGCGTCAAACCCCGAAGCGCGGGTGCAAATACGGACGGCGGATCACGGCGCCCTTAAAGACCGCTACCAGAAAATTTTCCTTGGCGAATGGGAACGGCGGAAAGAGGCCCTCAAGGCAAAATACGGCGTTTCCGGATGGGAAGCGGCGGCCTACAACGGCACGGAAGAAAGGCGGAGAATCGCCCGTTTCGGCGACGCGGGACGGGGGGGGCTTAAGATATACTTTACGGGCGGCGAAGGCAGCGTCGCTTCAATATGGATGAGGGGCTCCGCCACGGAAAATGTATTCCGCATCATGGCGGACGCCGAAGGACAGGACAAACGCTTCGAGCGCGATCTTCTTGAATGGCAGCGCAGGATGATCACGGAAGCCGACAAGGAGTAATCATTATGGGTATTCGGGGTGAAATTTTTTCGACAAGCGTCCAGCTCACAAACCGGACATATTTCTTTAACGTAAAGGAAAACCGCATGGGGGACCTTTACCTTAATATTGTGGAAAGCAAGAACCGGGAAGCAGGCGGCTTTGAACGCCAGTCGGTGATCCTCTTTGCCGACGATCTTGGGGAATTCCTTAAAGGCTTTGACGAATCCCTCCGCGTGCTGGAGAAGGCTTCGCGGGAAAAGAGAAAGAGCGCCGGAAACTTCCGTGCACGGAACAATGCCGAACGCGGAGAAAGACCCTCAAAACCACCCGGAAACGAAGGCGGCCGCGGCGCGGGCCCGGCCGGGCGTCAGCGGCGGATGGTGGTAAAGAAAAAGCGCGGGGATTAAAAACAGGCTTTTCAACAAGAGCGGCGGTCCGGACAGGGCCCCTAAGGATCCTGGACCGCGGGAAAGGTTTCCGCCGTTTCCTCAAGCGCGGGGCCGGCGGCTCCGCCGAGCGCTTCCGCGATGACGTTCCGCACACGGTCCGCAAGGACCCGCTTTTTTTCATCGCCTGAAAGGCCCGCCGTCGGGATGACTTTTCCAAAGACAACTTTTACGGGGCCGGGATTGAGGCGGTAATAGCGTTCAAACACATCGTAGCTTCCGGCAAGCGCGATGGGGACTATGGGCGCTTCGGCCTCGGTCGCAAGCCTGAGCGAACCCGGATGAAAGGGAAGCAGCCCCTGCCCGCGCGACCGGCGGCCTTCGGGGAATATGATCATCGCCCTGCCGTCCTTTATCCGCTTGATCCCCTTGTTGATGGTGCGTACCGCGCTCCGCATGTTCCCCCGGTTCAGAAAGAGGCCTCCCAAAAGGTAGATCCACATATTAAGGAGCGGAATGTACGCCAATTCTTTTTTGGCTATAAAACCTATGGGCCGGCCCGCATAGGCAAGGTGGAGCACAATGTCAAAAATGCTGCCGTGGTTGCTGACAAAACAGAGGCCGCCCTTTTTTGGTATGTTTTCGCGGCCTGAAACGGAAAGTTTGCAGCCGGTGCAGAACAGCATGAAATGCGCCCAGCCCTGGGCGGCCCTGTACATAAGCATGGACATGGGTTTTTGAAGACCCGCTATGCTCAATACAAACACCATAAAGCCCAGGGGGATAAGTACGATCATGGCCCCGACCACCGGAACAAAAATGAGTACGGTCTGCATAAACACCAGCGCTTTCCGCACCGTATCCTCCTTATGCCCCTGTATTTTCCCCTATATTATCAAAAAAACTACACGGCGTCAGCCAGTTGCGCCCTCCCCTACAGTCTGAAATCACGCCGCCCGTTCTGAATGTTGGCAAGGTTCCTGCGCACGATGCCGCGGACTTTTTCTTTCGGGATATTTTCAATCTCCCTTTCAATCAGTTTTTCACCGGCTTCACGGGTCAGAGGCGCGGCGTAATCCATCAGATATTCCTTAAGCGTCATTAACGCGTTGGGGTGGCAGCAGTTAAGAATCTGCCTGCTTTTGCACAGTTCCATAAAACGGTCGCCGGTACGTCCGGCGCGGTAACAGGCCGTACAGAAACTGGGCACATAATCCGCGTCGATAAGCCATTTTATCACATCATCAAGGGAGCGGGTATCGGAAACCACAAACTGCCGGGTGTCTTCATCATCACCGTTTGTTTCATCGTAGCCGCCGACGGAGGTCCGCGACGCGCCGCTTATCTGCGATACGCCAATCCGCAGCATTTTTTCGCGGACGTTTTTACCTTCCCTCGTGGAGATGATC
>JAITJV010000014.1 GCA_031278755.1 Treponema sp.
GCCGCCGGTGAACTACCTGTATATGGAAATATGGAACAAGGAAAAAGGGAAGATCACCTAAAATATGCGTTTGCCAATGTTTTGCCGTTCGATCAGCCAGAAAAAAGCCGTGGGTAACAGTGCGGGACGCGGTTGGTGATTTATCCAATCTCGCTGAACGAGCCTCCGCGGAGCAAGCTCCGGGGTATTTAAGATTTCTCCTTGAAATCTTTGCGTATGTGGGGGAACAAATTCCCCACACCCCCAGTAGGAAGCGCCCCAAGGGGCGGGGTATTAAACCCCAAAAGGGCTGCGCCCTTCAATAAATATTACGAATTATTACATTGCCGTGCGCCGCCCATGGCGTAGAAGGAATCTGATAATATGCGGACAGAGAACGGCGCATAACGGGGCTGTATGCGCTTCGGGGCCTTGCGGCCCCTCGGCCTCCGTAATGGCCGGGTCATTCCGCGCCCCGGCGTAGCCGGGAAACGTTCCGTTCCCGCTTTTTGATTCGTGTTGAGGGTTTCATACCCCGCGGCTCTGCCGCGCGGTATGTTGATTGCCGCGCAGGCGGCTTCCTTGCGGCCGGAACGATGCAGCATGTTATACGCCATAGATTTGAGTTTGTCGGGTGAGGAATTTCCTTGCCTGACAAACAATTACAATCGGTAATTCTGAGATTCGGCTTTTTTAAAAAGCTGAATTCTAACAGTCGCAGAATGTCCGGGAATAACGCCCACGTCGAAAAATTTCTGCTTGTTTATTTTTACTAAAAGACGGATTATTATGGCAATGTCATAATCTGGGGAAGGATGTCAAAGAGCCGGAAAACGGCCGACGGCCTGTTATATCACCTCTGATGTTCTGCTTTCAGGCGCCCTACAGTGTCTTTACAAGACAGGACTTAAAGTTCCCCGCGATATATCCATCGTGAGTCATGACAATACCTTTTCCGCCATGTGCAGCCCTCCCATAACTACCGTGGCTATTCCCTTTGAAGAACTGGGCAAGGCTGCCATTTCCATGTTTTGGAAACGGCGGGAACAAAACCGCCGCTTCGATAAATCGGTAAAATTGATCCCGTATCTCATCGACCGCGGTTCTGTACAAAATCTTCAGAAAAAATAAGGGCAAGAAAGCCTCCAAAAACCGGGGTCTTCGGAGGCTCCCGTGCGTCATTTTCCTTCCGGCAGGATAACAACTTTGAGCACGCCTTCAAGGCCATGTTCAATGAGTTCAATGCCCCGCTCAAATTCGTTCAAAGGCAGTTGGTGGGAAACGAGGGCCGAAACATCGATCTTTCCCGATTCAAGGAGCCGTACCGCCTGAATTGAATTCCGCACCGATGTATAGGTCGAAAGCAAAAAGAGGCCTTTTTCAAAAATGGTAAAAGCGGGAAGCTCCAGTTTCGCGTCCCGCTGGGGCACGCCGAAAAGAAGCACCGTTCCCCCTTTCCGCACATAGAGGATGGTGTGTTCCATGAGAAACTTGGAACCGGAGGCGTCAACCACTACGTCGTAGCCGTCCTTTTCCAGGGGATCGAGGGAATCAAAGACAAAGGCGGCGCCGCTTTTTTTTGCCAGTTCCAGCCGGGCCTTGTTTTTATCCACCTGGGTAATTTCGCTTGCCCCCTGAAGCTGAATCGCTTTTGAAAGGAGTATGCCTATGGGACCGGCGCCCAGAATAAGCACCCGGTCGGCCAGTTTGACGCGCGCCCGCTCAACTCCGTGGAGCACGCAGGAAAGGGGTTCGACAAAGGCCCCCGCGAGGAAAGGAATCTTCCCGATGTTAAACACCGCCTTTTCCGGCGCCACCGCATATTCGGCAAAACCCCCGGGCAGGGTAACCCCCACGCCGTTCCAGTTTTCGCAGAAATTCTGGCGGTTGTTAAGACAGGCATGACAGTTGTCGCAACTGACGTTCGGCTCTATTGCCGCATGATCACCGGCCTTGAACCGGGTAACGGCGGCGCCGGTTTCTTCCACAATGCCTGAAAATTCATGCCCCGGAATTACCGGATAGGTTCCCAGATATTCGCCGCGAAAGATATGAACATCCGTTCCGCAGATCCCTGAAGCCTTTACCTTTATGCGCACATCATGGGGCCCCAGCGGAGGAACAGGAACGGTTTCAACTTTGGCAACTCCCGGCTTTTCAATAATCAATGCTTTCATATCCATAAGCAGACCTCCATCGTGAATGATATTTAGCGCCTGTCCATGATGCATCTACATTATGGACAGATATTATTTATACACTATCGGAGGCGTGTTTGTCAGGCAGGCTGTGGAAACAGCGGATACCGTTTCGCAGGCGGGCCTCGCCATTCATCCTCATTTTCTGTATACTGACAGGCAGGAGTTATTTATGCCGGATCAATCGAGCGAGTACCAGGGCAAAGCCGCCATGGAGAAGATCACTTCCCTTGCCAAGCGGCGCGGTTTTGTGTTTCAGTCATCGGAAATTTACGGAGGCCAGAACGGCGCCTGGGACTACGGGCCGCTGGGGATAGAACTCAAGAACCGCATTGCCCGCGCCTGGTGGAAGGAGATGACGCAGCTCCACGACGACATTGTGGGCCTTGACGCCGCCATTCTGATGCACCCCCGGACCTGGGAAGCCTCGGGGCATGTGGAAAATTTCACCGATCCGCTTGTTGACTGCAAAAAGTGCAAGAGCCGCTTCCGGGCCGATCAGATCCCCGAAGAAAACCTCGCGGCAAAAAAATGCCCTGAATGCGGAGGCGAACTTACCGACACGCGGAAGTTCAACCTTATGTTCAAAACCAACATAGGCCCCGCCGAAGACAGCGCCGGCGTCATCTACCTCCGGCCCGAAACCGCGCAGGGGATCTACGTGAACTACAAGAACATCATACAGTCAAACCGCATGAAAATCCCCTTCGGCATAGCCCAGATAGGCAAGGCCTTCCGAAATGAAATTGTTACCAAAAATTTTATTTTCCGCACCTGTGAATTCGAACAGATGGAAATGCAGTACTTTGTCAAACCCGGCACCGACGTAGAGTGGTTTAACGAGTGGAAAAAACGCCGCTGGGCTTACTACGAAAAACTCGGGGTCAGGATGGACAGCCTCCGCTGGCATCGGCACGGCCCGGACGAGCTTGCCCATTACGCCAAAGATGCGTACGACATTGAATACCTCTTCCCCATGGGCTGGAGGGAACTTGAAGGAATACACAACCGATCAAATTATGATCTTTCGCGTCATGCCGAATATTCCGGCAAGGATCTCCAGTACATCGATCAGGACAACAACAACGAAAGGTACATCCCCTTCATCATAGAAACTTCGGCGGGATTAACAAGAAACCTCCTGATGATCCTCTGCGACGCCTACGACGAAGAAAAAGTCGCCGACAAGGGCAATGACGACGACTGGCGTACGGTTCTGCGCTTTCACCCGGAGATAGCGCCCGTAACCGCCGCCGTCCTTCCCCTGATGAAAAAAGACGGCCTTGCCGAACTCGCCGGGGACATACGCGCCGAATTGAAGGAGGATTTCTCCACCGACTACGATCAGGCCGGCGCCATAGGCCGCCGTTACCGCCGCCAGGACGAAGCGGGAACCCCCTTCTGCATCACCGTCGACTACCAGTCAAAAGAAGACGGAACGGTAACCCTCCGCTTCCGTGATTCAATGGAACAGGTGCGCATTCCCCGCGCGGAATTGGGCGGGCGGATCAGGAAGGAAATCAGGGAATACAAACGCGTCAAGTAAAGGCGCCGCCAGAAAACGGCAAAAAACGCGGATTTTGTCGAGGAATCCGCGTTTTTTGGAAGACCTGTTCAACAACCTTATTGAACGGGTCCATTGACATTTTTGACAAATATTGTATTTGTGTACAATAAAGAACGTATGTTCTTTAAAAAAATGAAAAAGGAAGGGCTTTTAAAATGAAGGGCAAATTGGTTTTTGGCGTTCTATTTATTTTTGGTTTTTTACTGGGCAGCTGCGCTACAACCGATCCAAACGCGCCGCCGCCGTATCAGTTTGATGGTACGGCATGGACAAAAACTGAAGAGTACGAGCTTGTATGTAAAGACGGAAAAGTCGAAATACACTGCGGTTCCCAGTTGGTAAATTGGTTGTATTATAAAGGCAATATTGAAGGTTATTGGAAGGTGGAAGCCAATATCCTTACCATTGGCAACAACAACTGGGGGAATGCAAAGGGGCATCTCGCCGGAGGCCCATGGACATTAAAAACCGGAACACCGGGGTCAAACAGTCTTGACGGAACAACATGGGCAAGAACGGCGTCGCTGGAGCTGAATTTTGCAAACGGGAAAATGTTGGCGAAAGACGGCGGCAATATAACAACTGTCAATGCAAAAGGAGACGCATACCGTGTTACTCCCACAGAGATTAGGATTGCGTATTCTGACGGAACCGCCAGGGGGGCGTATATAGTTGACGGAAACACCTTAACTGTTACCAGCCCAAATACTTTTGCGTCTTCACGGCTAGAGGGGAATCCCTGGACAAAAAAATGAGCCTCTGCGGAGCAAGCTCCGGGTCAGTAAACCAGACTGTCGAATCAACAACCCCGCCGCTAGCCGCGGGGTATGTTGTTTTGGTAAGGTATTAGACTCAGGGTTTAATACCCAAGATTACGCCCCAAGGGGCGGGGTATTAAACCCGTCGCTAACAATAAAAACGCATGCGGGGCGGCGTGGAGCCGCCATGGTGCAATTCGCGAAGCTGTAAAAAATTTTGTGTAAACGGCTATACCACACCAGGGAGCGGCCGCCCCGGATACGGGAAACATGACCGGATGCGGCGGAATATTAGACTGTCTGCAGCAGCTCCCGGGGCTTTGATCCCTGGGCCGGACCCACCACCCCCTTGTGTTCCATTTCTTCAACGAGGCGGGCGGCTCTGTTGTAGCCTATTTTGAGGCGCCGCTGTATATAACTGGCGCTGGCCCTGCCCTGCTGAAGAACTATCTCCAGGGCTTTTTCATAAAGCGGATCATCGCCGTCGGAAAAAAGCGAAGGGGCGGCATCTTCTTCATCATCATAGAAAATTTCATCGTCAATATAATCGGGCGCGCCCAGGGTTTTGACATACTCCACAACGGCTTCCACTTCTTCTTCGGAAACAAAGGCCCCCTGCATGCGGACGGGAAAAGGATCAACCGCGCCGGCATAGAGCATGTCTCCCTTTCCCAGAAGTTTTTCCGCTCCAACCATATCGATAATGATGCGGCTGTCCATTTTGCTTGCGACCATAAAGGCGATGCGGCTTGGGATGTTCGCCTTG
>JAITJV010000016.1 GCA_031278755.1 Treponema sp.
AATCGGCCTTGAGCGACAGGCCGGCCCTGTACTTTCCGAAACGGGAGAGGTCCGCAGGCGTTTCATAGGCGTAAAGAACCTGAAGGCTCGCCCTGTCCCAGTGCTGATCCGCGGACAAGCCGGCAAGGCCGCCGCCGCCGTCCAGCCTGAGAGGATCTTTGGGCGCCGCGCCATAAAACCTGAAACGGAACGAATCGGCCGGGTATACGGAAAGGGCGCCTCCCAGAACGCCCCGGAGCCTGGCGTCGGGATTAAGGGGGTTTTTGGGATTGAGAAAATCCGACGGCCCGAAAACCTGCCCGTAGCCGAAGGCAAGCCTCATAAGGCCGCCCTCAAAATCGGCAATGTCTTTGTTGACGCGGAAATAAAGCCGCTCCAGTTCCATGCCCGCGGCGTAGTTTTCACCCGTTACGAGTGAAAGGGAAGCGCTCCCCGTACCGCCGGGGCCGCCTCCCGAAGCGGGGCTTCCCGTTCCGGCCGCATAACTGCCTGCGGCGGCTATGAAATTGAAGGCCCCGTAAAATACCGCGGCGTCCCGTATCTTTGCCTGTATGCGTAGATTGGCGTATTCTTCCGCGCCAAAAGAAGACGCGGCGTTTCCCGCCCCGGCCTGCGCGGTGATTCTGGAATCAAGGACGCCGGAAACGGTGAGGCTTTCCGCATCCTGGGCAAAAGCCGTTCCCCGCAGCAAAGCGGCGGCCAAAACCGGCCATAAGTTTCTCATTCCTTACTCCGTCTTCTTACCGTTCCAGATTCCGCGTGCTGAACACGGAGTCCGCAATGGGCCTGTCCAGCACAACGTTCTTCATGATGAAGGTGGTTTTGCTTCCCTTCCGGAGAAGATCGCGCATCTCCGATTCAACGGAAAAGCGCCTGTTTCCGAATGTTTCCGCGCGGATGAGGGTGTACTCCTTGAGCTTCGATCCTGAAAGGGCGAAGAGTTCATAGTGGAGCAGATCGCCGTTTTCTTTATCGATCCAGAGTATACGTTTGGGATAGCTTTCCGTTCTTTTTTTTGCGGAGAGTTCGAGAACCCAGGAATCCCGCCCATTGTACGCTTCGGATCGCGACAAGACAGGATTGTAACGCGCCGACAGTTTTTCGTTTTCAAGGGCGTCCTCATAGGACATATCCGACCCCATCATGCTTTCTTTCAGCAGGTGGCCCGAAATGAGCATCACTTCTTCGGCGTCGGGGGAATACACATAAAGCCGTCCGCCTTTTTTAAGGTACCTGGTTCCCCTGTCTTCCGGATTTAAGAATTCGACAAAGCTGTCGTTGTTTTCCCGCCCCCATGCTTTCATGGTTTTGACATAACGCCGGTTCTGGTAATCAACGATCATCTCGCCTTCGTATTCGATGGTTTTGTAGACCTCGTTGTCGTCAACGCGCCTGAGCAGTTCCGCGGCGGCGGGCGTTTGCGCGTAAACCGGCCTGGAGCCATAAAAAGACGCCGCCAACAAAACCGCCAAAAACACCGTTCCCGCACGCTTCATACTGTACTCCTCATCTTCTTAACGCCTCCACCGGTTCCACAAACGCGCTTTTTAACGAGGGGAACAGCGTGCATATAGACGCGATTATCACCCCCGAGAAGAAGCCCATGGCAAGGACGCCGGGGCCGAATTCCAGAAACAGGGCGCCGGATGCGGGGAACTCCTTAAAGCCGCCGCCCGTGAGGGCGTTAAAGTCCAGGGGAAAGAGGGAACCCGCGAAGGTAAGGACGCCGCCCGGGATCACCCCCGCGAGGGATCCAAGAACGCTTAAGAAAACCGATTCAAAGAAAAACACCCGCACGATCTCGGAACGGGTCATGCCCAGGCTTCCCATCATGCCGATCTCCTTTATCCGCTCGTGGACGATCATGACCATAGTGTTGACAATGAGGAAGCTGGCGACAATCAGGAAGACCGCTTCTACGAGATAAAAAACCGCCATGCTCTGCCGCATGAGGGCCACAAAGTAATTGTCCTGCCAGTCCCGCACCACATCGCCTTCTCCCAAAAGAAGCTTCATTTCCGCGGCAATGGCCCTGCTCCGGGTTTCCTTTTCGGCGAAGACAAAAATTTGCTGGGCGGCGTCGCCCAGAACCAGAAGGCGCCGGAGCCTCCCGAAATCCACGAGGATAACGCTGTCGTCAAATTTCATGTAATCGAATTCGAAGACGCCGGTTATGACGGGGTTCCACATTTTGTCGGAGAACTGGGCCGATACGGTTTTCAGGGGGATGCGGTCTCCGGGGCGGAGGCCCGTCTTTGCCGCCAGAACCGACCCTATGGCGCACTCATTGGAATCCGCCGCGGGGTACCGGCCTTCAAGGAGGCCGTCGCCCCGGGTGGTCATGTTAAAGTTGTTAACCGCCGTTTCCCCTTCAACATCGATTCCCCAGAGCATGGCGTGTTTTACCGTGCTGTCCTGCAGGGTGGCGTAAGCCGAAATCCGGGGGAATACCGCCTTAACGCCGGGGATGGCTTTTATCTCCGCCGCAAGACCGCTGTAGGCCCTGCCGTTCCCAACGGGGTATTGGACCGGCATATATTCCTTTTCCGCCTCGTAGTCCGCCGAGACCGCGCTGATGTGGCCCGTATCAAAGACCCGGACCACTTTTTCAATGCCGCCTGTCATTCCGCCCATGAGGGACTGGATGACGATAATGAAAAACACCGCGACGCCCACCGCGGCAACGCAGAGGGCGGTCCGCCGCATATTCCGCCTGATATTCCGGCAGGCTATCTTTATAAGGAACCCCGCGCCGCCCCGCCTGTACCTTGTATCATTCATGGTAATTCTCCCTGTACCGCCGGGCTTCTTATTCAAACCGCAGGCTCTCCGTAACCGGCATTTTGAGGGCGCGCCGGGCGGGCGGAAAGGCCATGCAGGCGGAAAGCAGGGGCGCCGCGGCGCCGGCGGCAACGATCACCGGGACGTTCCAGGCGGAATAGAACACGCCGTTCACCCGGTAGCCGATGTCGCCCCCCATGCTTTCGGTAACGGCGGTAAAATCCACGCCGTATTTAACCATGGGCAGGGTAATGAGGCAGCCCGCGAGGACGCCGGCGGCGGAGCCGATGATCCCCGCCATGCCGGCTTCCAGCATCATCGTAAAGATAAGCTGTCCGTCGCTCATGCCCTGAGCCCTCATCATGCCGATTTCCCGGATTCGTTCCATGATAGCCAGGAGCATGGTGTTGG
>JAITJV010000310.1 GCA_031278755.1 Treponema sp.
AATTCCTTATCACGTATACGAGGCGTTCTTCTTGCCTGCCTTGTCCCGGCCTTTGCGCCGGGCGCCTGCGACAGTTACAACCTTTCGCTTAAGGAATTTTTCGGCGAGGACGTGGTTACGGCCACGGCCGTCCCCGTCCCCGCCCCTGCGCCTGCGTCCCCTTTTTACATGACCTTCTATGTTGACGCGGGTGGGAACGACGTCTCCGGCGACGGGACCGCGGCCGCCCCCTTTCTGACGATGGACAAGGCCCTTTCGGCCGTCAGCGCCGCCTATGACTCGACATGGCCGGGCTACCCGGGCGCCCCCGCGGCGGCCCGGATCCTCGTGGGCGGGGCCATTACCGCGGGGGACGGCGCCTCAACCAGCGCCCTGTTCGACATTATCGACACCGGCCTTTACATCGCCCTTCCCCCCGTCATCCTGGGGGGAAAGACCGCCGACGAAAGCGCCAACAAACTCGACGGCGGCAATAGCCGGCGGGTCCTCTATATAGAGAACGTGCGGGTTGCCCTGGAAGCGGGCCTCACCCTGACCGGGGGGAACCCCGGCAACGGCGACGGCGGCGGGGTGTATGTGGACGACGGCTCCTTCGCCATGTCAGGCGGAACCATCAGCGGCAACACCGCCGCCGGCACCTACGGCCGTGGCGGCGGGGTGTATGTGGACGGCGGCTCCTTCGCCATGTCAGGCGGAACCATCAGCGGCAACAGCGCCACCGGCTACAACGGCATCGGCGGCGGGGTGGTTGTGAGCTCCGGCTCCTTCACCATGAGCGGCGGAACCATCAGCGGCAACACCACCACCAGCAGCAACGGCGGCGGGGTGCACTTTTCCAGCTCCGGCTCCTTCATCAAATCCGGCGGCACCGTCTACGGCGACACGAAGGAAGGGGGAGGACCGGAAGATCCGCCCCTGAAAAACACCGCCGGCAGTGGGAACGGCCACGCGGCGTATGTAAGCTCCACCAAATACCGGAATAAAACCGCGGGGCCGGGGGTTTCCCTTGACAGCGGTACGGGAACAAACTGGGGGCTATGATCCGAAGGGATTGGTTCTCCGCGTTTTACCGGGCGGGCGCGGAACTTTAATACGCCGGCGCGGGCTTTTTGCGCCGGCTGGGGGGTAGGGCGAGACCCGCCCCGCGGGGCTTGCCCGGAGGGGGGCGCGGCAAAGACGCCGCCGCCGCCGGGGGCTGCGCGGAAACGCGCCCCCCTTTTATTCAAAAATCCGGTTTAATACCCGGAGGCTTGCTGCGGACGGCGGACCGGCGGCTCAGGCAGTTTCGGCTTACTTTAACGTAACCATGATGGTCTTTATTTCGAAGGCCCTGAAATTCAGGGTAAGTTCTTTTCTTGAAACCTTGAGTTTCTTCGGGTTTCCTTCCAGCATGTCCGTTATCCAGGCGGATGCCGGTGCACGGGAGAATTTCAGCACGGCCTTTTCACGTCCGCCGAGGCTTTCATAAAGGCGGATCACAAAGTTTCGTTTTCCCTTGTCTGTTTCCGGCGCCTTGACGCTTTCCGCGATTACGCCGCGGGCGTCAACGGAAAAGAGCGAATACCCCTGTGCGTCCGTTTTGCCGTTCGGTTTTTGGCCCGGGTTCCCCTCCGCCGCGGCGCCCGCGTTGAGTTCGTATGCCGAGCGGACCACCCGCGATTCCCCGAAGGATCCTGTAAAGGGCAGGATGGAATAGGTGAAGCGCTGTTCCCCCTGATCCGCTTCTTCATCCGGCGCGGTGGGCGAACGGAGGAGGGTAAGCCGGACGCGGCCCCCGTCCACATCGTGGCCGTATTTGCCGTCGTTAAGGAGCGCAACGCCGCCGCCGCTTTCTTCCAGCGATACCCATTTATGGGCGCAGATCTCGAACTTTGCCCTGTCATGGGGGAGGTTCTTGTGAGTATTCCTGACAAGATGTCCGTACTGCACTTCGCAGCGTATCTGGGCCGCGTCAATGGCCGTGTCAAAGGAAACCTTGAGGAGCCGCCGCTTTTCACGCCAGTCTACTTTGGTGATAAAGTCGATGCGCTTTTCTTCGGCATAGAACACCGCGTCCTGGGTAAGGACGGAAGCGGCGCCTATGCTGTATTTCCGGCGCAGGATAAAACAGACCGGCCCGTCGGCGGCTTTTTCGGTTGACATGAGCCTGGTTTCTTCTTTTAGGTAAGTGGTCCAGTCGGAATCTATGTCCCAGGCTTCCCAGAGGACAGGCACGTCGCCGGCGCTGACAAAGCCGTTAAAGACGCCGCCTTTTGCGACAAGATCGCGTTTTCCCTTGATGTCCCTGAGCGCCGTTATTCTTCCCGCTTTGTCAAAGGAGACGCGGTAGAACGGGGTTTTCAGGTTTTTCCCTTCATAAATAAAGGGCGATGGAAGGGTTTTGCCGCCTTCCGGCAGTTCCGTCTCCGCAAGATTGATCCATCCCATTGATGGAAGGAAGGGAACGAAAACCGCGGCGTCTTTGCCGTCTATATCTTTGTAGCGCTGAACGGGGTATATTCCCTGCGCCGCAAGGCCGCGGAGACGTATTCCCGGCGCGCTTTTTCCTGACACGTCCCCCTTGAGGGCCTTTGCTTTTCCCAGCGCCCCGGCGGACATGATCACGGGATCGCGCCGTTCCCAGGAAAGATCGTTAAACACCGTAAGGCCCGCGCCGGCGATCACCTTCCGCCTTGTTGTTCCTGCAAGTTCCGCGAGTTCGGCTTCGATCTTTTGATAGGCCGCTTCCGCTTCAACATAGACGCGGTGAATTGACGATCCCGGTATGATGTCGTGGAACTGGTTGGTAAGAAGCTGTTTCCAGATTTTAAGGAGTTCTTCATGGGGATAGGGAAGGCCTTTTTCCAGGGAAGAAACCGCCGCAAGAAATTCGGCGTTCCGCAGGGCGAATTCCAGCTTGCGGTTGTAGCGCTTGGTCTTTGACTGGGTGGTGTAGGTGCCGCGGTGCAGTTCAAGGTACAGTTCGCCCCGCCACTCGGGCCAGGGGCCGCCCTTTTTGAAGATGCTGTCGAGCGCCGCCGATACTTTCTTCCAGCCCGATTTCGGCGCCCCTTCGAGGTTTGAAAGCCGGCGGGCGGTTTCCAGATCGCCTCTGGCGGCGCCGCCGCCGCCGTCGCCTTCACCTATGGACTTAATGACCGCCTGTTGTATTTCCTTGTGCTGTATCTGGTTCCAGATTTCATTCAGGCTTTCGGGGCTGACCCGGCCGTTGTAGCCCTCCGACCATGACGAGATATAGTGCGTTTTTACGCCCGTACCGTCTATGCCCCGCCAGATAAAGGTGTCGTAAGGAAAACGGGTGGTGTCGTTCCAGTTGATTTTGCTTGTAACGAAATATTTTATCCTGCAGCCCGCGAGGATCTGGGGAAGAGCGGCGGCGTAACCGAAGACGTCGGGAAGCCAGAGGGCGTCCGCCTCAACAAAGCCCTTTTCCGATCCCAGCATCGCGCGGTTCGCCGCTTTGCCGACAAGAAACTGCCGGACAAGGGATTCGCCTCCCGTTACGTTGCAGTCCGCTTCGACCCACATGCCGCCGTTCGGCTCCCAGTTTCCCTTCCTGAAGGCTTCCTTTACCACGGCGAAAATTTCGGGGTATTCATTTTTGATGATTTCAAGCTGGCAGGGCTGGCTCTGGATAAACACGAATTCAGGATATTCACGGGCAAGGGCGGCCATGTTCATGTAGGTCCGCGCCGCTTTGCGTTCGGTTTCACCTATATGCCAGAGCCAGGCGTGATCGATATGGGCGTGTCCTATAAGGTGCACTTCCGGAACGGTAGGCCCGTTTTTCGCGGAAAGAAGGGGGGCGATTTTTTTTGAAGCCGCCCCGGCCTGTTTTTCGATGCTTTCGGCCGGCCGTTTTTCTTCACCGCCCTCCGGACCATCCCCGTTAAAGGGGATCTCCATAAGGGCGTCGTAAAGCCCCTTCAGGATGCGGGCTTTTCTGAGGGAATTGTTGTCCAGGGAAAGGGCAAGCTCGAAAAGGCATTTTACGTCGTAGTAAAGTGAGTATACCGGTTCCGACCGCTCAAGAAGACTGCCGCCTTCAAAGGTATTGGGATAATCGGGGATCTGCCTTCCCAGGGTGAGCATTATTGTCCTGCCCTGAAAAGGATGCATGCCCGGATAAGGATGGCCTTCATAGGCTTCAAGATGAAGGACGTGCTCCCTGTCGTCCGCGGGAACGGCAAGCTTGTGGTGGAAGGAATTGAAAGCGCCCGCCGGTTTTCCGTCGATAAAGGCAAGGGAATCGGCGTTGGGAACAACCCTGAGAAAAAGGCCTCCTGATTTACCCGGAACCCTCGGACTCCTGAAGCCCGCCCGGAACCAGCCGCAATGCCAGGGCGTCCCGTACGGGAAGGGGCTTTCTATTTTTTTCCACCGGGCTTTTTCAGGCGGGGCGCGGAAGACCCTGTCTGTTTCAAAGTACTCAAAAACAAGCGGGGAAATCTCCCGGTAGCGCAGGGGCTTAAGAAATTTCAGATATTGGGCGATACGGTTTTCTACCTTGGGCGTCAGCACGATTACTCCTTTTTATTAGTGTGATACTTTCGTATCAAAATAGCAAGAAGGGATATGGTAGTATAAATATCATTGCGGGCGATCCATAATACGGGAAGGGGTTTTTGTATGTATCATGCAATCGTCGTTGACGACGAGCCGCTGCTGCGCATGCGCGTCGTAAAAGAGCTTTCTCAGACGGATGATG
>JAITJV010000023.1 GCA_031278755.1 Treponema sp.
ATCTCATTGAAAATGTCGGTTTCCGCCATGATTTTGGCCGCCCTGCTGCCGGGCTGCGAAAAGGCGGAAAGCGCTTCCGCCGGGAGCGGAACAAACGAAGAAGTCGTCGTCGTGGCTACCTCCGGAGGGCCAAGGCCGTTCTCGTTTGTGGATGACGACGGAACCATAGCGGGCGTGGACGTGGATATATGCCGCGCTATTGACGAATTGCTGCCCCAGTACCGGTTTACCTATGAGGTTACCGAATTTGTGGGGATTTTGGGCGGCCTGGACGCCGGAAAATATCAGATCGGCGCCAATTCCTTCTCGTGGACCGAACCCCGGGCGGAAAAGTACATTTTCCCGGATCCCATCTACGCAAACCCTGCGGGTTTTATTATCAGGCCGGGTTATACGGAAATCAAAAAGCTCGAAGATATTGGCGGCAAGAGAACCGGAACTGTGGCAGGTACCGCCATGGCGACATTCCTTGAAGGTTTTAACGAAAAACATCCGGACAACAAGGTAATTATTGAATATCACGAAGGGGATGAGCTGTCAATGCATCAAAAACTGGTGAACGGCCTCTACGACTTTGTCATTTCCTCGGATGCGGCTTATCCGGCTTTCAAAGCCCTCTTCAACCTGGACGAAGACTATGTTTCCCTTACGGTAGAAGAAGCCGCCCAGGTCTTTGACCCCTATGTGTATCTTCTCCTGGAAAATTCGGAACGGGGAAAGAAACTCAAGGACGACGTCAACGGAGCCATCAGGACCCTTACCGGGAACGGCGCTATTTCCCGGATCACGCGGCAATACCTTAGCGCGGATCTTTCGGTAAAGAAATAAATGCCGAAGCTGTTCGATCCCGTATTAATTTTTACCCAGATTCCGCAGCTTTTGGCGAACCTGCCTGTTACGCTTTTTATCATGGCGCTGTCAATCCTGCTTGGTTATGCTATCGGGCTGTTGTTGGCGCTTGTCAAGATAAAGAAGATACCGGTGCTGCGGCAGCTTACGGCGCTTTTCGTGTCTTTTACCCGGGGAACCCCGATTCTGGTCCAGCTTTATATCGCCTATTACGGAATTCCCCTGTTTTTACGGTATGTCAACTACTTCTACCATACCAATTTTAACATCAACGGTTTGCCGGGAATGTTGTTTGTAATTTTTGCCTTCTCCATGAATGAAGCCGCCTATGGTTCGGAGATGATCCGGGCGGCAATAGAATCGGTTGACCGCGGGCAAATTGAAGCGGCGCAGTCCCTGGGAATGACCTACCCGCAGGTACTTCGCCGCATAGTTGTTCCCGAGGCGTTTGTGGTTGCGCTGCCGAGCCTGGGAAATTCCATAATCAGCCTGCTTAAGGGGACTTCCCTTGCCTTTGTCTGCGCCGTGGTGGAGATGACGGCCAAGGGAAAAATTCTTGCGGGGAACAGTTACCGGTATTTTGAAAACTACCTTGCCCTGGCGATTATCTATTGGGTTCTCACCATCGGCATTGAGCAGCTTGTAAAATATGCCGAACGAAGAATGGCGGTAGACCAGCCAAAGGAAAAGCCATGCTTGAACTTAAAGAATTAACAAAAAGTTTCGGCGGCAACCTTATTCTGGATCATCTTAATTTGCAGATTCGGGAAGGAGATGTTCTGGCGGTTATAGGCCCTTCGGGTTCAGGCAAATCAACCCTGCTCAGGTGCATCAATTTTCTTGAAAAACCGGAAAAGGGCGCTATCACCATCGACGGGTTTTTTCTGGACGCCGAAAAGGCCAGGCGAAAGGACATTGTGGAACTGCGGAAAAAAACAGCCATGGTGTTTCAGCAGTTCAATTTGTTCCGTCAAAAGACGGCGCTGGAAAACGTGATGGAAGGGCTTGTGACGGTTAAGAAATTCCCCAAAAACGAAGCCAGGGACAGGGCGGCGCATTTCCTGGTCAAAGTCGGCCTGGAAGACCGGATGGGTTATTACCCGAAACATCTTTCCGGAGGGCAGCAGCAACGGGTGGCCATTGCCCGTTCCCTGGCCATGGAACCTTCGGTTCTGCTTCTGGATGAACCGACCTCCGCTCTGGATCCGGAACTGGTAGGGGACGTGCTTAACACGATACGAATGGCCGCCTCCGAAGGTTATACCATGGTCCTGGTATCCCACGAACTGGAATTTGTGCGGAACGCCGCAAACAGGGCAATCTTTCTGGAACACGGCCGTATCGCGGAGGACGGAACGCCGGAACGGGTTTTTAACAATCCCCGGAATGAACGGATCAAGGCTTTCCTGACCCGTTTCTATACCAGCCGCTCCCCGGAATTCAACATATAACCGGGACACGGCGGCAGCACAGACAAAGGAGACAGTAAAATGAACGCAAAAGAAAAAAACAGTAAAACGGCAAAAAGCCGCGGAAACTCAGGGGGCTATCATCCCGGAACCGTAAACGGGTATAACCCCTACCCAGAGGATCCCCATGAATTATTAAAACATACACTAAAATACGAAACCACGCACAATGTTTTTGCCCCCTTTACCCGCCATTTTGGAAAGGAATTCCCCGTGGAAGCCGGACGTTACCGCCTGGTTCTGGGCCGGGGCTGCCCCTTCTCCCACCGGATCGAAATCATCTGGAAACTGCTTGGCCTGGAAAAAGCGATCACCGCAGGTTTTGTCGCTCCCCCCAAGTCTCCCACAGGCTGGATTTTTACGCTCGATCCGGGCGGCATAGATCCTGTGCTGAAAATACACAATTTAGGAGAGGCCTATGTGAAAGTTGCGCCCGGTTATGCGGGCAGGGCTTCCATTCCCAGCATCATTGATATTCCTTCCGGCGGGGTGGTAAGCTGCGAGGATCTTTCACTGGGAACCGAACTGGAAAGCCTCTGGAAGCCCTTCCATAAAAAAGACGCCCCCGATCTCTATCCGGAAAAACTCAGGAAGAAAATTGACGCCCTGAACAAAATTCTTCTGGAAGTAAACGGCCTCCCCTACGACATTAATTTTTCCGAAAGTCAGAAAGAATACGATGAAAATTTCGACGCCTTCTTTGGACGGCTGGATGACTTTGAAAAGACCTTAGGCAAAAGGCGTTACCTTTTGGGAGAAGAAATTACCGACAGCGATACTAAACTTTTCCCGACCCTGGTTCGGTTCGACGTGGTATACTACCACAGTTTCAAGGCCAACCGTAATTCCCTCAGGGAATTCCCAAACCTGTGGCGTTACACGCAGGACCTCTACTCCATAAAGGCCTTCCGCGATTCCACGGATTTTGCCGCCATCAAAGAAGGCTACTACCTGGGGAACCTCTTTGTAGAGCCAAAAATCCTGATCAAAGGGCCGGATCTTTCCCACTGGGGCCGGAGAAAAAAGAAAGCTCCAAAGGATTAGCCCGGGTCGTCCGGCCCGCAACGTAACAGGAGGCGGCGATCAGCCTGATCGTCCGGGCCCTGAGTTTTCCGGCCCTTTCTAACAAAACTCCAGCAATTTAGCCAGCGCGGCTTCTTCCCCGGGGGAAAGTACGCCCGGAAGGATCAGGGGGAAGCCCGGATCGGGGGGAAGGAGGAAGCCGCCTTCAAGGAAACGGCGGAACAACGCGGCGTAGCGCGCCGCGCCAGGCTGCGTATCGGGAACAAGGTAGATTCCCCGGCGGCGCCAGGCGCCCTTTTGCAGTCTATGGAACGGGGCGTTCCGCCCGTCCGCCATCGCGGTTAGATCATAAATCCCACGGACCGCGGCGGCAAAGATTACGGGGGCGACGACATCGGACGGCGGAAAAACGCGATCTTTTTCAAATTCGGGATCAAGGGCAAGAACCCCAAGGCCGCAGGGCCAGGCGGCTTCCCGTTTTTCCGCGCTGTACTGCGCAACGCTGTACTGCGCCGGCATCACCGGCAGCACGGGTATCAGGACCGGAACATGTTTATTCACGGACAGGGGCGCGCCGGGGCTGATAAAGGGCCGCCAGAGTGAAACCGCGCCGGCGGGAGCGGCGGCCGTGCCTGCATCGCCGGCCGCACCTGTACTCCCAAAGGCCGGATCATGCACAACAGAGCCGCCAAAGCCGGCGGCTTCCAGAATCATGCGGAGGGGCGTTCCCGGGCCGTACACCCTGAAGATCCTCCCGGGAAAAAGCAGGGACAGAGCTTTAAGGAAGCGGCCTTCAAAAAAATGGGGAAGCGGGGTAAAGAGCCGGCGTTCCGCCGCGTTTTTAAAATTCCTGAGCACCAAAGGCGGCGTATGGCCCAGCACCGCGGCGCCTCCCCCCTGCCAGAGATCGATAAG
This sequence comes from Treponema sp., assembly GCA_031278755.1. GTDB lineage: Bacteria > Spirochaetota > Spirochaetia > Treponematales > Breznakiellaceae > JAIROE01. Next base: position 4,257 of record JAITJV010000023.1, read on the forward strand.
CCGGCCTTTCGGCGTATACAGGCGAAAGTCCCTGGCCCTCCGCACTTCGGGAACAAGGGAAAGAAGGCCGTATTGTGCGCCGGAATGTACATTCAACTGTCGCCGCCTATTTTGGTGTACTGCCTGCTCTGATAACGGCTTAAAAAACGGGTTTCGGCGCCCGTATCAAAATGAACGGATATAACCGGGCCGTCTTCTTCTTCCCGTACGGCAATAACCGCGCCGTATCCGTGATCATCGTGAAAGACCCTGTCCCCGGTGCGCCAGCGGCCGTCCGAAGAAGGCTTCCCCGCGCCCGCCCTGTTTGCGCCCATGCCGCCTGAGATCCCGCCTGTCCCGCCGGAAACGGCGGATCGTCCGTATCTTCCGGAATATCCGCCGCCTGTGCTTCCGGCAAAACCGCAGGGAGCGGCGCCTATGATCCGCAGCCCCTTTCTGTCTACTTCCCACAAAAAAAGACTCGGCTCGGACGGCATGGTCCGTCCAAACATCCGGCGCACGGCGCAGGAAGTAAGGTAAAGTTCATCCATCGCCCGCGTAGCGCCGACATAAAAAAGCCGCCGTTCTTCTTCCAGATCGGCGCCTGTCTTATCGTCCCTGGGGAACACGCCCTGTTCAAGCCCCGTCATGATAACCCGCGGGAATTCCAGCCCCTTGGTATTGTGAAAGGTAATAAGGGTTACCGCATCGCCGCTGTTTTTGGAATTGTCCTCCATGGAACGGTCAAGTTCTATGTGCTCAAGAAATTCCAGAAGCCCTTCCGCCGAAGGCTTGTACAAACTCGCCGCGTTGGCAAGTTCCTGCAAATTAAAAACCCGCTGATTGCCCGCGATCTCGTCGTGTTCTTCATGGTAGGCCGCAATGCCTGAATCTTCCGCCAGCGTCACCACAAGAGCGGAAAGCCCTTCGCCCGCCTTAAGCCCCGTCCTTTTTACGGCCTGCCTTTTTTTTCCTGTTTTCTCCGCCGCCGTTCCGTCCACAAGCAGAGAGCGGGCGTTTTCGATCATCGAAAAAAAAGTTTCAAGGCCCGCTTTGGCCCGCGCGGAAAGATCGCCCGACATCGCAAGGTCCGCCGCGGCTTCGGCGGAAAAGGCGCCGGCTTCAACAATCCTTTCCACCGTAACAGGCCCCACCCCGCGGGCGGGCTTGTTCACCATGCGCCTGAACGCAACCTCATCCCGCGGGTTTGCCAGAAAGGAAAGGAGCGCCAAAAGGTCCTTGATCTCCTCCCTTTCATAAAATTTAAGAGAGCCGACGACGCGGTACGGAATGCCCCTGCGAAGAAATTCGGTCTCAAAAGAAAGAGACTGCGCGTTGGTCCTGTAAAGGACGGCCCAGTCGGACCATGCCGCGGGATTGGCTTCTTTGGAAGCGTCTTTTAAAGAGCCTTTCGAAGCATCTTCCTGCCATGAAGCGCGTTTGCCTGCGCCCGCCTTTACCGAATTGGCGATGAGAATGGCGCAGTACGCCGCTTCTTCATCCTGATCGGGAAGAAAGGCCAGAACGGGGAGCTTTCCCCCGCCTCTTTCGGCCCTGAGCGTTTTTCCAAGCCTCCCCGCATTGTGATCCACCACCGAAGAAGCCGTCCGCAAGATCTGTTCGGTTGACCGGTAATTCCGTTCCAGTTTGATGATTTCGGTTCCGGGAAAACGTTCGGGGAATTCAAGGATGTTCCGCACTTCGGCGCCGCGGAAACGGTAAATGGACTGATCGTCGTCGCCCACGACGCAGAGGTAATTTTCAGGACTGTAAAGTTCCTTGAGCAGCTCAAATTGGGCGACGTTCGCGTCCTGGTATTCGTCAACCATGATCACGCGGAAACGGCCGCGGAAGCGGGAGGCTGTTTCAGGATGGCCGCGCATTATTTCAACAGGCTTTTTGATAAGGTCCCCAAAGTCAACGTTGCCTGTTTTTGCAAGACGCTCTTCATACAGGGTGTAGATGTTGCGGAATTTTTTGCCCGGTTCGACAAGGACAAGTTCCGGATCGCCGGGCGAAAGAAAAAGATCCTTTGCGCGGGAAATTTTATACGCCGTTTCGCGCACCTCGGCTTTTGGAGAATCGTCCATAATAACGCCGAGCAGTGAAACAACGTCGTCGTCATCGTAGATCACAAAGCCTGAATCAAGCCCGGCAAGATTTCCGTTCCGCCGTAAAAACCACGCGCCAAAGGAATGAAAGGTGCGGATCATTGCGTCCCCCGCCCTTTCGTCAATAAGCCGCGCGCGTTCGGCCATTTCACGGGCGGCTTTGTTGGTAAATGTTACCGCCAGAATAGAACGGGGATCGGTCCCGCGTTCCCGTATCAGCCAGGCCACCTTTGTAGTGATAACCCGCGTCTTTCCCGATCCCGCGCCCGCAAGAATAAGGAGCGGCTTTCCGGTATGCTGTACCGCCCTTTGCTGTTCCGGGTTAAGATGACTGAGGTACTGCATTGAGCATGTCGATTATGTTTGCGGCTTTTTCAGGGGTCATTTCCGGATTCAGCATTGCGATGGAACGGAGCGGCATTTCCATCGCCATGATTTCCATCATAAGGCGCAGCCCCTGATCGCCGCCAAACTGCCTGCCGATTACCGCGCGGAATTCTTCAACCAGCTTTCCGCCGATTTCCGTATCCTTAATATCTTCAAGCGTATTGTTGACGGTAAAAGGATCGCCGGGATTCCTCCGCGAAGGCGGCAGGGGCCTCCCCAGCAGCGCTTCAAACGCCGCATCGCTTACGGAAAATTCACCCTTCCCCTGCGAAAAATATTCCGCCGTCTTTTCCCTTAAGGGCGCAAGCGTCTTTTCAAGCCCGTCGCCTTCAACCTGAATCTCCACGGCAAGGCGTATATCGGCGCTGCCTGATCCGACAAGAAGCGAATAGGCCCCCCCTTCAACCGCCCATGAATCATGCGGAACGTTATAGTATGCAAAGCTCCTTTCATCAAGGATCATGTTCACCGTTTTGCTTTCCCCCGGTTTAAGGAACACCTTTTCAAATCCCTTAAGTTCTTTTGGCGCCCTGAGTATTGCCGATGATGCCGGCGCGACATAAAGCTGGGCCGCTTCCGCGCCTTCCCTGCCGCCCGTGTTTTTTACGGTGAATTCAACGCGCAGCTTTTCACCTTTTTTGAACGAACCCCTTTCCGGCGCAAGGCCCGAATATTCAAACGAGGTGTAGGAAAGCCCGTGCCCGAAAGGCCATGCGGCGGTTTTGCCGGCTGCGTCATAGTGGCGGTAACCCACAAAAATGCTTTCCCTGTATTCGGCGGTCTTTCCCTTTCCGGGAAAATATTTGTACGACGAAACGTCCGAAAGTGAAAGGGGCCAGCTTTCCGCCAGCTTTCCTTCGGGGTTTGCCGCGCCGGTAAGCAGATCCGCCGCGGCGCCGCCGACGGCCTGCCCGCCCAGATACATGAGGAGTATTCCCTTTACTTTGCCGGCCCAGGGGAGGAGGGCCGGAGCGCCCTGATGCAGCACAACCACGGTATTGGGATTCGCCGCGGCGACCGCTTCTATCAGCCTGTTTTGGCCCTGAGGCATGTCCATGGACTTGCGGTCAAAGCCTTCGCTTTCATACTCATCGGGAAGCCCCGCAAACACAAGAGCCGCGTCTTTTTTTGCGGCCAGGGCGGCGGCTTCCCGTATCAGGGATTCTTCGTCCGCGGCTCCGGCTGAACCCGTTTCAGCACGGCCCTGAATATAGCCCCGCGCATATTCCGCGTCAACTCCGGCGGCAAGCAGTTCGTCAAATGCGCCGTCAAGCCGCGTGGGGTTGATCCTGCTGCTTCCCGCCCCCTGATACCGGGGGGCTTTCGCAAAGGCCCCAATCACCGCGGCGCTCTTTCCTTTAACAAGGGGAAGCACGCCTTCGTTTTTAAGGAGTACGGCGGATTTTGCCGCGGCCTTTCGGGCGAGCGCGTGATGGGCGGCGGCGTCAAATCCCGCGCCCTTTGCCCTTTCAAGGCTTTTCTGCGAAGACAGGATAAGTTCAATTATACGGAGTACAAGGGCGTCAAGTTCCGCCGCGCTTAATGTTCCGTTTTTAAGCGCCTCGAGAATTTTTGCGTCGTTATATCCCCGGGAACCGGGCATTTCAAGATCCAGTCCCGCTTTGGCCGCAGCAACGCGGTCATCCATGGCGCCCCAGTCCGTCACCACAAGCCCCTTAAAACCCCACTCGCCGCGGAGAATGTCGGTAAGGAGCTTTTTGTTTTCGCACGCGTATGTTCCGTTGACGCGGTTGTAAGAGCACATCACCGTCCATGGCTGCGCCTTCTTCACCGCCCGCTCAAATCCCGCAAGGTAAATTTCCCGCAAGGCCCGTTCGTCAACCACGGAGTCGCTTGTCATGCGCAATGTTTCCTGGTTGTTCGCCGCATAGTGCTTGAGGCTGGCCCCCGTTCCCTTTTCCTGAATGCCTTCAATCAGGGCGGCGGCCATTTCGCCTGAAAGAAAGGGATCCTCGCTGAAGTATTCAAAATTGCGTCCGCAAAGGGGATTGCGCTTGATATTCGCCCCGGGCCCAAGAATGACGGCCACCTGTTCGCTGAGGCATTCTTCGGCGATTGCCCTGCCTGCGGACTTAAGCATATCGCGGTCAAAGCTGCACGCCGAAGCGCACGCCGCGGGAAAACAGGTTGCGGGAACGCTTTTGTTAAGGCCCAGGTGATCGCCGCTTCCCTGCTGCTTACGCAGACCGTGCGGACCGTCCGTTACCATAATTGAAGAAAGCCCAAGGCGCTCTACGCTCTTGAGCGTCCAGAAGTCCTTCCCCGAACACAGGGATGCCTTTTCTTCCGTCGTCAGTTCCTCAAGGATCTCTTTGGCCGTCATTATTTCCTCCGCATACAAAACATTTGCTTATATTAGCGTTGTTCAGAAGCCCCGGTTTCCGAACAACGTCCGCCAAAAACACGGTCTCGCGGGGCCCGGCCCGAAAAACCGCAAGCTGCGCAAGCCGGGCTTCGCCTGGCAGATAACCGGCCGGGTTATCGGACAAGTCCATTATTCTACGGGAAAGGCTTGTTTGCAAGACGACGTCCGCGGACTACCCCTTGATCGCCCCGGCCGTCATACCCGAGACTATCTTCCGGTTAAAAAAGATAAAGAGAACAAGGGGCGGTATCGTTATCAGCACGACGTCGGCAAAGAGCATGTTCCAGTAGCTTGAATAACGCCCCATAAAATTAAACAGGGTAAGCTGCACGGTTGGATTTTTCACACCGGGGAGAAAATACAGAGGATTTACGAAGTCGTTGAATATGTTAACCGCGGAAAGCACAACCACCGTCGCTGTTACGGGAAGCATCAGGGGAAAGATGATTTGTATAAAAAGGCGTACAGAGTTACAGCCGTCCACATAGGCCGCTTCTTCCATCTCGCGGGGTATGGTCGCGACATAGCCCCGGTAGAGCATGGTGGTAAAGGGGATGTTAAGGGCCACTTCGACGAGTATCATGCCGAAAATGGATCTGTACACGCCTATAAGGTCCATGACCCA
>JAITJV010000033.1 GCA_031278755.1 Treponema sp.
TGTCGCCGGGTTTCAGGTGCTTCACTTCGGAGCCGACCTCGACCACTACGCCGCCGGGTTCATGGCCCAATACAAAGGGAGGCTTTACGACAAAATCGCTTATCCTCCCCATTTCATAATAATGAAGATCCGAACCGCAGACTCCCACATATTCAAGTTTTACAAGCGCTTCGTTGGGAGCGGGTTTGGGTATATCCCGTTCGGTGATTTCCATTTTTCCTATTCCGGTCATTACCGCAACTTTCATTTTTCCGGTCATGGCGTCCTCCATTACATTTACTTGTGTTAGATTCTATAATACCCTATTATCAAAAAATAAACATCCCCGCCGGGAAAAGGCGGGAAAATTATATTTCCGTCGTTTGGCGACGCCGGAAAATAAGGAGTTCTTCATGATCATTGCCTGCGGCGAAGCCCTTATTGACATGGTCCCGGATACCGGCGGCGGCGGAGAAGGTTTTCTGCCCATACCCGGCGGCAGCCCCTGCAACACGGCCGTCGCCGCGGGAAGGCTCGGCGTACCTGTTTCCTTTCTCGGACGGCTTTCAACGGATTTTTTCGGCAATATACTTGTCGAACACATGAAAAAGAACGGCGTAGGAACGGAAATGATCGTCCGGTCCGGTGAGAATTCGACGCTTGCCTTTGTCAGGCTGGAAAAGGGAAGGGAGCCGGAGTATGTCTTTTATACCGAAGGAAGCGCCGATCGATCTTTTTCGGAAGAAGACCTTCCCCCCGCCCTGCCTTCCGCCGTACGGTGCATTCTTTTCGGCTCCATAGCCATGACCATGGAGCCTGTCGCCACAACAATAGAAACCCTTGTGCGCCGGGAAAGGCAGGGTCCTCTCAAGCCTGTCGTTTCCTTCGACCCCAATGTACGGCCTTTCATGATCAGGGACAGGGCTGCGTATGTAAAACGTTTTGAAGGCTGGGCGGCTTCCGCCCATATTGCGAAAATTTCCGAAGCCGACTTTGACTTTATCTATCCCGGACTGGGGCTTGAAAAGTCCCTGGAAAAGATCCTCGCCATGGGGCCGTCTCTCGCCGTTACCACGTTGGGGAACAAGGGCGCCATGGCCCTTCTCCGCAGGGACGGGGGGCCTCTCAAAGTCAGCGCGCCTGTGGTCGATCTTCCCGTGGCCGACACCATAGGCGCAGGCGACACCTTTCACGGCGCTTTCCTTTCATGGCTGGAACTCAACGGAAAAATGTCCGCCGGGGCGCTTGCCTGCTTAAGCGAAAAAGAACTGTACGACGCCCTTTTTTTTGCCAACAAGGCGGCGTCCATCGTCTGTTCCCGCCGGGGAGCGGAACCGCCCACGCTGGCGGAAGTGAAAGCCCTGTAATATGGCGGGAAATACATTCGGGACTCTTTTTACCGTAAGCACCTTCGGCGAATCTCACGGAAAGGCGCTGGGCTGCGTCGTGGACGGCTGTCCCGCGGGGCTTTCCCTTGATACCGAAGACATCGCCCGCGATCTCAGGCGGCGGAGGCCCGGCGGCGGAGGCCCGGCGGCTTCAAAACGGCGGGAAGGCGACGAACCGGAGATCCTGTCGGGGGTTTTTGAAGGGAAGACCCTTGGTACGCCCATCGCCGTTGTCATACGCAATACCGATCAGCGTTCCGCCGATTATGACAGGTTGAAGGACATGTACCGTCCCGGACACGCCGACTGGACGTGGGAGGCAAAATACGGCCTACGGGATCACAGGGGCGGCGGCAGAAGTTCCGGCCGCGAAACGGCGGCCCGTGTGGCGGCGGGGGCCGTAGCCAGGGTTTTTCTCGCGTCCGCCGGAATATCCGTACAGGGATGGGCGTCGTCCATCGCGGGAATAGATATTCCCGGCCCCGGGGAAGAAGGCTTTGACGTCAACGAGGCCGAAAGGAATCCCTTCCGCGTACCGCGGAAAGAGTATGACGAAAAAATAAACGATGCGCTTGAAGCGTTGAAAAAAGAGGGGGACAGCGCAGGCGGCATAGTGTCCTGCTCGGTAACAGGCCTCCCCGCGGGGCTGGGCGAACCTGTCTTCGGCAAACTCGACGCGCTTATCGCGGGCGCCATGCTTTCCATCGGAGCGGCCAAGGGCGTGGAATTCGGCGCCGGTTTTTCGGCGGCTTCCATGAAAGGCTCTGAAAACAACGACGCGCCTTTTCCCGCGGAGGGCGTGGAGACGCCGCCCGGCGCAAAGGCCTTGCCCGCGGGCGTACCTTCCCTTTCCTTCAGGACGAACAACGCGGGCGGCGTACTGGGGGGCATTTCCAGCGGAATGCCGCTTCTGTTCACCGTCGCATTCAAACCCGCCGCTTCGATATTAAGGCGTCAGGAAACGGCAGGCAGGCGGGGCGCCGGGGATCTTGTCCTTGAAGGCAGACACGACGTGTGCATAGCGCCCCGCGCAGTCCCCGTCGTCGAGGCCATGGCCGCCATCGTACTTGCCGATCTCCTCCTTATGCAGCGCTGCGGCAGGGTATGAAAAGAACCCCTCCCCTCATGCCCCCGGAAGACCGCCGGAACTTTTACATATCGGTTGCCGCCATTGGTCTTCCCGTCGCCCTGCAGAACCTCCTTACCACTTCCGCCGGCATGGTGGATACGATCATGATAGGCACATTGGGGGAAAACTCCGTCGCCGCCGCGGGTATCTGCGTTCAGTATTCCATGCTGCTCCTTGCCGCATGGTTCGGTTTCTGCAACGGCGGGACGATCTTCTTCGCCCAATACTGGGGCGCCGGGGACGAACGGGGGATATGCCGCGCATACGGCATTACCTTTTCCTGCATGATGGCGGTAACCTTCGTTTTTTCCGGTTTCGCGATCTTCGCCCCCGGCTTCATCCTCAGGCTGTACACGGACAAGGAAGCCATACGCCGCGCGGCCGTTCCCTACCTCAGGATAGTGGGGCTGAGTTATCCGCTCCAGATATGGGCCGCCGCCATAAGCGCTCTTTTAAGATCCATAGAGAAGGTAAAGATTCCCCTCTTTGCTTCGGTTGTGTCCCTTATAACGAACTTTGTCCTTAACTGGCTTTTGATCTTCGGCCATTTTGGTTTTCCGAAAATGGGAATGGCGGGCGCGGCCGTCGGAACGGTATGCGCCGCGGCGGTCAACGTTCTTGTACTCTACATCTTTTGTTTCCGCGGCAAATGTTCGTATATTCTGCGCATACGGGATCATTTCAAATGGGACGCGGCTTTCATAAAAGAATATTTTTCACGGAGCTTCTTCGTGGTCTGCAACGAAATGCTCTACGGCACAGGCCAGCTTCTCATCAACATCATCATAGGCCGCCAGTCCGCGGCGGGAATAGCGGCCATGGCGGTCTTCCGCGTGCTTGAAGGCATTCTCTTTGTTTTTTTCGGCGGGCTTGCAAACGCCAGCTCCGTCATGGTGGGTAAAAATATCGGCGCGGGAAAACACATGGAAGGCTACAGGGAAGCGCGACGCTTTACGCTGCTCTGCCCGGCGATAACCCTCGTCATCTGGCTTGCCATGCTTCCTTTCAGCCGGCAGCTTCTGGGTCTTTTCGGCCTTGGAAACGAAGCGCTCCGTTATGCGATGTACATGCTCCTCATCTATACCGTCGCCGGAAATTTAAGGAGCTGCAATTATATCACAAACAACATTTTCCGCGCGGGCGGCGAATCCATTTTCGGAACCACGGTTGAAATCTGCGGCCTTTTCTTTTTAAGCATTCCGCTCACCGCCGCGGCGGGCCTTGTCCTGCACTGGCCGTTCCTTGTTGTGTTCCTGCTTACCTATTCCGACGAAATCATACGCATTGGAATTCTGCAGCGGTACATGAAATCAGGCAAATGGATCAAGCCGGTTACCGGCGAAGGAATACGGGCGCTTGCGGCGTTCCGGAGCCAAATCGCCCGGGCCGGTCAAACCCGTCCCGCGAATCATCCTTTCCTGATGTAAAGGGGAATGGAACTTAACTCCTTGTCGTCGATATAAAGGACAAAATTCACCACGCCGCTGCTTTTGAAATGCAGGTTTGAAACGGTGAAGACAAGGTGGGAGACCGCCGTCGCATTGCCCGCGCCTTTTACTTCCACATTTCCGGAGATCGTTTCCATGCTCATCTCTCCGTCAAGATCGCGCGTCTCTATGCGGAAGCTGTGGCCGGAAAATTCCCAAAGATCAAAACGCACCCGTATTACCACGGAAAGCTGCGGATGAACACAGGGAAAATTTCTGGAGATAATGGTGTCGAAGGTTCCGACTATGGTCAGTTTGCCGCCGTTCTCCTGGGCAAAATCACAGAATGTAAACAACTCAATTTTCATGGCAGCTCCTTACCGGTCCGCCGCCAAGTATACACCCATTGTCGCTTTTTGTCAGGCGACGCGCGTCCGCGGGAACGCGGCTGATTGCAAGGCGTGGTTCACGTCCGGGGGCCGCCTGCTTCAGGGTTTCCCGGAGCGGCCCGTATTGCGGGGAAGCTGATTTTCAGGTTATCATAGGCCATGATCGATTTTGCCCACCTCCATGTCCATTCCGATTTTTCCCTGCAGGACGCCGCGGTTTCCGTCCAGAGCCTCGCGGACAGGGCGGAAGAGCTGGGGATGAAGTATCTGGCCCTCACCGACCACGGCAATATGTTCGGCGTCATGGATTTTCTTGCCGCCTGCAGGGAAACTGTCGATGAAGAAGGGAACCATATAAAACGCAAAAACCCCATCCATCCGATCATCGGCTGCGAGGCGTATGTCGCCCCGGGTTCACGGTACGAGAAAAAAGGGGCCGAAAGCGAAAACCGCTATTACCATCTGATCCTGCTGGCCGGAAGCCGCGAAGGCTACTTCAATCTGGTCAAGCTCTGTTCCTTTGCCTATACCGAAGGCTTCTACTACCGGCCCCGGATAGATGATGAATTACTGCAAAAATACCACGGCGGGCTTATAGCCCTTTCGGGCTGCGTCTCGGGGGAAATCCCCAGGCTTATCGGGGCCGGCAAACCCGACGAAGCGGAAGCCAGGGCGCGGCATTACCGCGATCTTTTCGGGGACGGCAATTTTTATCTTGAGATTCAGGATCACGGCATACCGGCGGAATGGCTCAAGGGAAATCTGTCCCAGAGACAGATAAACGGCGTCATCGCCGGCATATCGCGGCGGACGGGCATTCCCCTGGTCGCCACAAACGATGTTCATTACCTTAGGCAGGAAGATCACGAAGCCCACGATATCCTCCTTTGTATAGGCACCGCCAGGCTCAGAAGCGAAGAACGGCGGAAGCGTTATTACAAGGATCAGTTTTACCTTAAAAGCGGCGGCGAGATGGCCGCCCTTTTCCCCGAATATCCCGAGGCTGTCGCCAACACGATCCGCATCGCGGAACGCTGCGCCGGGAATTTTTCGTTCCCCGTGGTGGAAGGCAAAGACCTTCCGAAGTACCTTCCGGAATTTAAAATCCCCGCCGGCTTCAACGCGCGGGCCGACGTTACAAACAAGGTTCTGGAAATACTCAAGGCCCGGAAACCGCAAAAGGAAGATCCGCCGGACAAGGTTCTCTATACGGAAGATGAAATAAAACCGGCGGCTTATCTTTATTCCCTTACCATGGACGGCCTTGCGAAACGCTACCCCGATCTTCCTTCCGGCGTCGTACAGCGGGCCGAATACGAACTGGGCGTGATCATCCAGATGGGTTTTACCGGCTATTTCCTCATTGTGGAAGATTTCATCAACTGGGCCAGGGAGCACAATATACCCGTCGGCAAGGGACGGGGGTCGGGGGCGGGTTCCATCACGGCCTATTCGCTTGGAATCACCGATGTTGAACCCCTTAAATACAACCTGGTGTTTGAACGTTTCCTTAACGCCCAGCGCGTCAGCATGCCCGACTTCGACATAGACTTTGCCAATGAGGGCCGTGAAGACGTGATCAGATACGTTACGGAAAAGTACGGCAAGGAGCGGGTGGGGCAGATAATCACCTTCGGAACCCTGGGAGCCAAGCAGGTGATCAAGGATGTAGCCCGGACCCTCAGCATCGGCATCCCCGAATCGGAAATGATCACCAAACTTATCCCAAAGGACCCAAAGATAACCCTGAAGAAAGCATTTGAAGGCGAACCGAGGCTCCGGGAACTGGAGCAGAATCCCAGCTATACCGAACTCTTCAGCCTGGCGCGGAAACTGGAAGGCCTCAACCGCCATTCCAGCATCCATGCCGCAGGCGTGGTAATCGGCAAGGACGCCCTCTATAATTTTGTACCCCTCTACCGCGATCCCAAGACCGGAAGCATTGCCACCCAGTACACCATGAACTTCCTGGAGGACTGCGGGCTGGTAAAGATGGACTTTTTGGGCCTTAAAACCCTGGATGTGATCAAGCACACCGGAGAACTCATCAGACAGAAGGGGGGAGAACTAAAAGACTTCAATATAGAAACCATCCCGGAAAACGACGGGGCCGTGTTTAAGATGCTCGGCGAAGGAAAGAGTTTCGGCGTTTTTCAGTTTGAATCCGAGGGGATGCAGAATATTCTGAAACAGGTAAAACCCGACAGGCTCGAAGATCTTATCGCCCTTAACGCCCTTTACCGGCCGGGTCCCATGGACAGCATAGCCCAGTTTATCGAATCGAAAAACGGTCTTAGAAAAATCGAATACCCCGTCCCCAGCCTGGAGTCTGTTCTGAAAGAAACATACGGGGTCATTACATATCAGGAACATGTCATGCAGGTCGCCCAGGTCGTGGCGGGCTATACGCTGGGACAGGCGGATATTCTCCGCAAGGCCATGGGGAAAAAGAAAAAAGAGACGATGGTCAAAGAGAAAGAACGGTTTATTGAAGGCGCAATCAGGCAGGGCAACAAGCCGGCGATTGCGAATAAAATTTTTGAGCTTTTGGAACCCTTTGCGGGTTACGGTTTCAATAAAAGTCACGCCGCGGCCTATGCCATAATCGACTACCAGACCGCCTGGCTCAAGGCCAACTTTCCCGCAGAATTCATGGCGGCAAACCTTTCCAACGATATAAACAGCGCCGACAAGGACAGGCTCTCCGCCTGTATAGACGAAACCCGCAAGATGGGCCTTGTCATCGATCCGCCCGATATAAACCACTCGGACAAATATTTTACCGTTGTTGAAGGCCGCATCGTCTACGGTTTTCTGGGAATCAAGGGGCTGGGCGAATCGTCGGCCGATGAGATCATCAGACGCAGAAAAGAGGGCGGACCCTACAGGGATTTTATGGATTTCCTTAACCGCGTGGAGATCAAGACCGCCGGGAAAAAAGTAATAGAAATTCTTGTACAGACCGGCGCTTTTGACTGCTTCGGTGTTTCCCGGGCGGTGCTGCAGGGCAATCTGGAGAAAGCCGTTGAATACATACAGAACATCAAGGACGACAGACAGTTCGGCCAGTCAAGTCTTTTCATGGACAGCGGCGAAAAAGAATACGCCGCTTTTATATTCGGGGATTTTCCCGAAATAGACAGATCGGAAAAACTCAGGATCGAAAAGGAACTTATAGGGTTTTATTTTTCAGGCCACCCCATGGATGAGTACAGGGAACTTTGGGAAAAGACAGTCAAAACCGATCTCGGTCATCCTGAAACATTAAAGCCCGGCGCCTGCGTACTCGTGGGGATCATCAAGACCCTTAAACTCCACACCACCGGCAGCGGCGGCAAGATGGCCTTCTCATCGCTTGCGGATTATAACGGCGAGATTGAAGTTACCTTTTTTTCAGGCGCGTGGGAAAAATGCCGGGACAAGATTGAAACCGGCAAAATCGTCATGCTCAGGGGAGAAATCAAGTACCGGAAAGATCAGGATCGCTACAGCTTCATTGCCGAAGATCTTCTCAATCCTTCCGAAGCGGAAAGCGGCGCCAGGGCGGCGGAGGCCCGTTCCAAAAAATGGGATAAATATCTCAATATCTGGAAATATTCAAAAGACCCCGACATACAGATTCTGGAAAGCGTCGATGTTCCCGGCGCGGCAAAGGGGACTTACACCATAGCGGGGCTTCTTAAATCCCTGCGGACCCATAACGATAAAAACGGAAACGAAATGGCCTTTGGGACCCTTGAGGATTACCAGGGTGAAATTGATTTGGTTTTCTTCGCCAGGGACTGGAAAAACTGCAAAGCCCTGGCCGCGGTGGATGAAATGATCGCCCTCCGGGGTTCTCTCGATCCCGCAAACGCCAGGAATCCCGGCAAACCGGGTTTCAGGGTTTCCAGCGTTCAGGATATCAACAAACTGGTCAGGACGGCGGCAAAAAAAGCGGCGATTCCGCCGGCCGCAGACCAGCCCGCCGCAACGGACCGGCCCGCGCAGCCTGCCGTCCCATCCGCCGCGGAACCGAACTACGCCGAACTGCACATCCGGCTCAAAGGCGGCGCGGCTGACAACGATGAAAACCTCTACCCCCTGCGGAAATGCCTTTCGGAAAAGCCCGGCCCCTGCACGGTCATCATACATGTCCCGCTTCCCCGCGGCGAAACGATCATACGCACCGCCACACAGACGGCCGGCGCCGCCCTCGCCGAAATCAGCGGCTTCCAGGCGGTCGCTTCAGCCTGGGGGGAATGACTTCCCCGGCGGAGCCGCGGACTACCGGCGGCAAAAAGGAATCGCCATGCCCCGGCGGGGCCGCGGACTACCGGCGGCCGGCAAAAGAAAAACGCCATATCCGCAATGCGGGTATGGCGTTCTCACAGGGTATTTAAGGCGGTTCCAAAACCAACCGGGTTTTGGAAAAGGCTCATTTATATGCGGGTTTTACGCCCGGCGTGAAACCCTCAATACGAATCAAGATAAGAAGCCAGCAGCTTCCCGTATTCTCCTTTTATTTTCCGCTCGGCCGCCGCGATCGCCCGGTTTTCCGCTTCCGTGACGCTTATATGCCCCTCCCTTCCGCTGACGGTATACGGAAAAAGGACGCCGCCTGTAACGGAATCGGTCAGCATGGCTTCGATGGTATACCGCACAAATTTATTCTGCTGATTGGGCAGATCCACCGGATCCAGAACAACCGACGTATCAAGCGCGTAGCGCGAATTTCTTCCCCCGCTTTTAAAGCCCTGGCTGTTAAGCGCCGCGGCAAAAGCGCCCCGTATCCGGTCCGCCTTGTCGCCTGAAACGTTGATTGCGACAGGAATATTCTCCGTTATGTTCGCCGCTTCCAGCCGGTAATCATCGCCCTTTTTCATGCTGCCTATGTCTACGCCCGTTCCCTCCGCGCCGACTATATAAAGTACATTGGCAAAGGTCCGGTTTGCATCGGCGATGGTCCCCGCCAGACGGTAGCGGGAATACCCGTTGAAGGTGTTTTTTTCGGCAGTGGTCATGGTTATAAGGTCTGAAATGATGTTCTCGTTGGACCGTATCATATCCCTGTAGAGCAGGGCGGTTTTGGCCCGCTCCATAACGGCTACCGCATAGTGGGTCGATTTTCCGTCATACCAGTAGTCCCTGATTTCCGCTCCTACAAGGGATTCAAGCTCCACGGATGTTTTTATGGCGTTTGAAACACCGGTAATTTCCGATGAGGATACCGCCCCGCTGGTAACAGCCTCGGAATAACGGGTTATCACGGCAAGTTCCCCCTGAATGGACTGGCCGAAAAGGGCGGTAAGATTGGCAAGGGCGTTCTTTTCGGCCGAAATCCTTTCGGTACCGTAGCCGACGGCGGCAATATACTGCTGGCGGTCAAAGACCGAATCCGGGGAAACGACCCAGGAAGGTTCCGGCCCCCCGGAAGAACCGGAAGGGTTTGCTGAAGGTGAAGAAGCGGAGGCGCTTGTTGCGCCCGCGGTACTTGCGGCGCTTGCAGGCTGCCTGCCCGCCCCGGATGCGCCGGAAGATCCACCCTTATTCATGGCGTCAAGGGCGGCGGCGGCCGATTCCCTGGCTTTAACCGCCTGGCCGTCATCCGTCCGGCCGCCCGTATCCGCGGCCGGCGCCCCGGCGCACGCCAAACATGCGGCGCATACAAGGCATGTCAAACAAACGCGGAACGCCCGAACCATACTGTCCATAACAACCTCCTATTCAATTTCGGTATATGCGTCCGCGGGGGTTTCATTGTAAGAATCCACAGGGATCCTCTTGTCAAGAGCGGCGGCGGGCAGCACCGAAAGCAGATAATCCTGTTCAAAAAGGTTAACCAGCTCTGTCGCCTGGGCGCGGGTAAAATACGTGCGTATATTAAGGGATTCGCGCGATTCCGTCGCCGCAAGCCCCTCATCATCCGCCCTGCGCTGGAGTACGGTAAGATAGGGGCTTCCGTTATTGAAACGGTACCCCAGTTCCATGCGGGGATAGGCTTTGCCGCTTAAAAACACAGCTACGTTAAGCTGGCCCCATTCCGTATACCCTTTCAACTGTCCGTATGCACGGCTTGCCTTTGCCGGCTTCAGCCCAAGATTACGGGCGTCATAATCGTCTTTGTACCGCGCAAGCGCAGCCTTAAACATGGCCCGCCCCGATCTGTCCCAATATTGCCGGTAGGTAACGGTCTGAAACCTGAACTGGAGATACACCGAATCGGTACGGGGAACAAAAACCACCGTCGCTTCCTTTTTTTCCAGGGCGCTTGAAAGAAATTTTTCAAGCTCCAATTCTATGGTTCCCAGGGATACAGGGTCCACGTCGGCAATCATATCAGGATGAGGCCTGGCGGTTCCGCAGGAAAAAAACAGGACGGTAAAAAGAAACACAGATACCATAACAGTTTTCATAAGGCCACTATACTACGGATACGATACGGCCTGCAACGGGAACCTTGCCAAATTCAAAAGAGCTTATACGAAATTGCCGAAAAAGCTGGCTGAAAAATATGACTGTTATATTTTTTGCAAAAACCACTTGATAATCATTGTAATTGTATGTATATTGTATGAAACAGAGGAGAATATGCCATTATTGCAGGTAAGGGATTTCCCTGAGGATATTTATGGGGAAATCACATTTGAAGCTCACCGGCAAAACAGAACAATAGCCCAACAGACAATTGTTTTAATAAAAAAAGGGCTTGGTGAAGAAATGCCAAACAAAGAACGAAGAAAACTTGCCATAGAAAGCACTTTTTCCCGAAATATACCCCGGGATGCAAAAATTGCCGATTATGTAAAATTTGTCCGTGAGGATAGAGAAAGATGACAGGTTCAATTGATGTCTGCGGGGCGATGGAAATTCTATTGCAGAAGGATAAGGCGGTTCAATTCAGTAAAATATTACAGGAAGCCGCGCTTGTTATAGCGCCGGATTTATATATTTCTGAATTAACAAATACTTTTTGGAAATATCACCGGGCAAACATTTTTACCAAAGATGAATGCATACAATATATAAAAGACGGAATAAATTATGTGGATAAATTTATAGACAGCAAAGAACTCTGGCAAGAGGCCTTTTCGGAAGGAATACATAATAACCGTTCAATTTATGATATGCTTTATATGGTAGTTACAAGAAGAAATGATGGTACGCTAATAACCAATGATTCAGTTTTAGCGGCAATTTGTCAAACTAACAATGTTCAAACATGCTATTAGGGAAGCACTGATTTAATGAAGAACCCCGCCGCAAGCAGCGGGGTATCTTCGTTCCGGGAAGAATGTGATTGTATGTGGGGATACATACCATATTTCGTAGACGTTACAATAATCAACCGCCCCAAGGCTCCCC
>JAITJV010000055.1 GCA_031278755.1 Treponema sp.
TGGCCCTAAGAAGGGATTTGGAACCGTCCAGCTTGCCCATGGCCTTTTCCTGAAGCTGCTGCAGCCGTATCTGGTTGTTGGTCTTTGCCACACGGACTTCGTCGGTAGCGGAATTACGCACTATTCCGGTTCCCACGACTTTGAACCATTCATCAAGGTAATAGATAGGCTGGTTAAACGTATTGTCTATGACTATTTTCGCAAAAAAATTCCGCGTTTCCGCATCCAGAAAAGTAGGATGCAGCAGGCCGAAACGGAGCAGGTATTTTTTTGGCTCGGGAAGCCTTCCCGGCGCCTTTTTGGCGACCCCCAAAAGAAATTCCCAATACGCAGTAATAAACTGCTGGCGGAATACGCTTCTGTCCTTGGGATCTTTAGCATTGAGGTACTTCTGCAGTATGGCGTGAACCCGCTGGGCTATATCGCCTTCGCCGGAAAGGGCCGTTTTATAATAATTGGGATCGTTGAAAAAGTTATGGGGAACCTGCTCAAAGCGCTTGGTAACTTCAGGAAAACCGTCCGCGGAAAGATCCACAGTAGACGTTTCGCCGGGTTCCGCCCCTTCAATATTTTCGTCAAATATGCTGTTGAAATCGGGTGGAACCGTGTCTGTAGCCCCGAATCCGCCCTTCTCCAAACCCGTCCCGAGCAAAGCGGCAATCTCGGGATCCATATCACCCTGAAAAACATTCTCTTGAGCCATTGGCGTTTATATATAGTTATAGAGCCTTTCATTTGGACTGTCAATATTACGGGGCCGGATGGCGTCTGCGGGATACGGACTTTCCGCTTGACAAATATTCTTTAATGGCTACACTTAAAAACAATAATCGTTCTTATTTTAAGAGGAGCATATTATGATTAGTGAAAAATTGTCCGGAGCCCTGAGCGATCAGGCAAACGCCGAATTCTATTCGGCGTATCTTTATCTTGCAATGTCGGCTTATGCGGACAATGCCGAATTCAAGGGCATCGCCAACTGGCTGTATGTTCAGGCCCTCGAGGAGCAGGTCCACGGAACCCATATTATAAAGCACCTTTTGGAACGGGGGGCCTCCCCTGTTTTTGCCGACATCAAGGCGCCGCAGGCTTCGTATGGGAATATAGCGGAAATTTTCGATAAGATTGTCGCCCATGAAAAGCACGTAACCGGCCTTATAAACAAAATTGCCGACCTTGCCCTGGAAGAAAAGGATCACGCAACGTACAACTTCATTTTATCGTATGTAAGCGAACAGATTGAAGAAGAGGCAAGCGCCGGAGAAATCGCCGCGAGGGTAAGGCTTATAAAGGATCGTCCCGATCAGCTCTACCACCTGGACAGCGTCCTGGGCGCGCGGCAGTTCAAGGATCCCTTCGGCGGGTAAAGCGGACGGGCCGCGCGGTCCGCCGGAATTGCTATAAAAGCCGTAAATATGTATACTGTTACCGGTAACAACTGAAGACTTGTCCCCGGGCGTTTCATGAATGTCCGGAGATATTACACCTAAAAGAGAAGGACCCCGGTGGCAGAAACAGGCAAAATAATTCCCGTCGCTATAGAAGATGAAGTAAAAACCGACTATCTCAATTACGCAATGTCGGTCATTGTAGCCCGCGCCCTGCCCGATGTACGGGACGGTCTCAAGCCGGTGCACCGGCGCCTTTTGTACGCCATGGATGGACTGGGGCTCAGGCCGGAAGCCCACACCATGAAAAGCGCCCGTATCGTCGGTGAAGCCATGGGAAAGTACCACCCCCACGGCGACGCGTCCCTGTACGACGCCCTGGTCCGCATGGCCCAGGATTTTTCCCTCCGCTACCCGCTGATCCAGGGACAGGGGAATTTCGGCTCGCTGGACAACGATCCCCCGGCGGCTATGCGCTACACCGAGGCAAAACTTTCGCGCATAGGCGACGAAATGCTCGCCGATCTCCGCAAGGAGACCGTCAACTTTATACCCAACTTTGACGAAAGCCTTGAAGAACCCCTGGTGCTGTCTGCCGCGCTTCCCAATCTCCTCATCAACGGATCAAGCGGTATCGCCGTCGGCATGACCACCAATATGGCGCCCCATAACCTTGTTGAAATCTGCGATGCCGTCTACGCCTACATAGACAATCCGGATATTACCGTCGAAGAACTTATGAAGTTTGTGCAGGGGCCTGACTTTCCTACAGGGGGAATCATCTTCGGCAGGCGGGGCATACGGGAAGCCTGCAAAACAGGCCGCGGAAAAATACTCGTCCGGGGCCGGTTCACCCTTGAAACCCTCAAGTCGGGCAAGGAACAGATCGTCTTTACCGAAATTCCCTATAACGTCAACAAGAAGCTGCTGCTTGAACGGCTCGGCGCCCTTATCAGGGACAAGCTGATAGACGGCGCGGTTTCCGCCAATGATGAATCCGACCGCGACGGCGTACGCATAGTCATAGAACTTAAAAAGGGCGCCATCGTCAAAGTGGTTCTCAACCAGCTTTTTTCCAATACTCAGCTGCAAATCAGCTTCGGCGTCATCAACCTGGCGCTGGTGAAGGGCAGGCCCCAGCTCCTTAACCTCAAGGAGCTTGTCGGCTGCTTTGTGGAACACAGGGTGGAAGTGGTTACCCGCCGTACCCGTTTCGACCTCCGCAAAGCCGAAGAACGCGCCCATATACTGGAAGGCCTCGTTATCGCCCTGGCCAACATAGACGAAGTGGTTGCGGTGATAAAGGCAAGCAGGGACATCGCCTCCGCCAGGGCAAAACTGCAGGAACGCTTCTTCCTTTCGGAAGCACAGTCGGAAGCGATAGTAGAAATGAGGCTTGGCCGCCTGACCAACCTTGAAATCGAAAAAATACAACAGGAACTGGAAGAACTTAAAGTACAGATCGCCCATCTTAAATCCCTTCTTGAAGATCAAAACAAGCTCTTTAAGCTGATTAAGGAAGAAACGCGCGCCCTTTCCGAACGCTACGGCGACAAACGGCGTACCGAAATAGTCGCCGGAGAGGTGGAAAATATCAACATTGAGGATCTTATCAAGAAAGAAGAAATGATGATCCTTATTTCAAATCTGGGTTATGTAAAACGGGTTCCCGTTTCAGCCTACAAGAACCAGGGACGCGGAGGAAAAGGAATGATCAGCGCAAAACTTGCCGGAGACGATTTTATAAAGCAGATTTTCGTCGCTTCCACACACGAACACATCATGTTTATCACAAGCGAAGGAAAGGCGTACTGGATGAAAGTCCACGAACTTCCCGAAGGAAGCCGCACCTCCAAGGGAGCGCATGTCAAAAGCCTCCTTACCGTTTCGCCCAACGAAGAAATCACCGCTATTGTATCCCTCAAGGACTTTACCGATGAGGAATACCTCTTTATGGGAACCGCCCGCGGCGTTGTCAAAAAAGTAAAAACAAGCGAATTTGCCAACGCCAGAACCAGGGGCATTATCGCCATCAATCTGGACGAAGGCGACAAGCTGGTAAGCGCCCTTTTAACCAAGGGGTCGGACGAGGTGGTCCTTATTTCCCGGAAAGGCCAGGCGCTCCGCACCGGAGAAGATCAGGTCAGGGCCATGGGCCGCTCATCGCGGGGCGTTACGGGCATCAAGCTGGGAAGCGGCGACGAACTTACCGGCCTCCTCCGCGTTGACGGCAGTGAACGCATGCTGATCCTTTCCGAATACGGCTACGGTAAACGGGTGGATTTTGCCGAATTCTCATCCCACGGACGGGGAACGGGCGGTCAGAAAATATACACCGTGTCTGAAAAAACAGGCGAAATAGTCGGCTGCGTCGGCGTCCTTGATGCGGAAGAAATTATGTGCATAACAAGCCAGGGCAAATCCATCAAGCTGAAAGTAAACAGCATACGGGTTATGGGGCGTTCCGCACAGGGAGTCCGCATACTCAGCATAGACAAGCCCGATTTTGTCATAGGCGTTGATCGTATCGTAGAAGAACAACCCGAACAGGGCGGCGAAGATCAGGATGAAACAGATCCGGTGGAAACCTAAAACCCTGTTTTAGCGGTTTACAGGGTAAAAATCGCCTTGCGGGCGATTTTTGGAGATTCTATGCGCGAAGCGCGGCAAACTGTTAACCGGAAGTTTCAGGTTCCCTGATTATCATAATCTGAACATCGCAGACATTGGTGTTGGTAGCCCCCGTTTTAAAAAGATACCCCAGCCTGTCAAAGTAATGGTACGAATCGTTTTCTGCCAGATACGCCGGTACGGAAAGTCCCGCCGCCCTGCCTGAAGCAAGAATTTCAGTATCGGCAAATGCTCCGGCGGCATCGGTGGGACCGTCGTTGCCGTCCGTGGATGCCGCGAGAAAAGAGATCCCCTCCGAGGAAGCGGGATCGGCTTCAATTTCAGCAAGAAAGGCCAGGGCCATTTCCTGATTCCTGCCCCCCTTTCCGCCGCCCCGCAGGGTTACCGTCGTTTCCCCGCCCGCGACAACGCAGGCCGGTTTTTTTACCGCAAGATCATGCTTGAGAACGCCGCGGGCGATTCCCATGTAGAATTTGGCCGCCTCCCGCGCCTCTCCCGTTATTTCGGAAGACAGGACCAGCGTACCGTAACCCAGCCCGCGGGCTTTTTCTTCAGCGGCGAGAAGCGCCCCGTAATTGGATCCTATGAGTATATTTTTGACACTGTCAAACGCATGATCGCCGCGCTTGGGTGTTTCGCCGAGTTTCCCCTCCGCCCCAAGCCGTATCGCCTTGATCACGGCGTCCGGAAGCCGGCCTCCGCCCCCCGCCGGACGCAGCCTGTCCAGGCCGTATTTTTCGATGACGCCCGCGGCCTCGCCGTAAGTGCTGTCATCGGGAACAAAAAGCCCCGACGCGACGGCATCGAGCCTGTCCCCCGGTACATCGGAAAGAATAAGGTTGACCGTTACGGCAGGGGCGGCAAGGGCGGCAAGCCTTCCCCCTTTGATAAGCGAAAGATGTTTCCGTATACAGTTTATTTCACGGATGTCCGCCCCGCAGGAAAGAAGCGCCCTTGTCGTTTCCTGCTTGTCTTCAAGGGTAAGACTGTGGAGGCCTTCGCCGTCTTTCCATGCATAAGGAACGCTTAAAAGAGCCGAACCGCCTCCCGAAATAAGGGAGATGATCAGGGTTTTTTCATCGGCCCGCCTGCACAGATCGGCGACGGCCTTTCCTGCTTCGACAGAACCGGCGTCAGGCACCGGATGGCCCGCGGGTATCATGTTGATATGTTTCAGGTTTTCGGTGTGGCCCGGCTTGACGGCAATAACGCTTTCTGAAATTCTGTCATTCAAAATTTCTTCAAGGCCCAGGGCCATTTTAGCGGAAGCCTTTCCCGCGCCAATTAAGAAAATCCGGTTGTATCTGCCCAGATCCCATTCAAGGTTTTCTTTATCGGCCCTGACAGAAAGAAGGCTGCCGTCAAGGGCAACCCGTTCCTTTATCATAGCGTAGGGATCAACACGGCGCAGGGCGGCTGTAAAGATTGCGGACAAATCGCCGCGGGGAGATTTTTTCTGCATACGCACAGTATAATCCATTGTAGCCTAATGGCCATTCCTGTAGTCAAGCGCTTCCCGTATTTCCCTGAAAGGATCGTATTGAATACCTGTCGTATCATCAAAAACCATTGTCTCCCGCCTGGCCGCTGAAAATTTCGGCCACTGTAATTCATTTGTGGAAGGATTTCCGGTACGGATAAACGCCGCCCAGGAATGGGCCATGGTTCTTGATAATTTTTCAGATTCAGGGTGCAGCACAATCCTCAATTGCAGAGGGAGATCCGCGGTATGCCATGCGAATCTTTTACCTTTAATATTGTGTTCCGTACATATTGCGGCATCCGCGGAACCTATACCCTTCTTTACCTTTAATAGTTCACCGCGCAGGGTATCCCGTGTAATAGTAAGATCATCGGGTTTAATCAACATACCGTGTGGCAGAGTGTGCAAACACAGTTTGCGGCGGGGTATGAAACCCTCAACACGAATCGATTATATCTTTCCCTTCAAAGAGGTCAATTAATTCGTCAGCTGTAAAAACAGCCCTTCTTTTTGAGTTTGGAACAACATTGCGTTCAAAAAATAAATAAAATGGTTCTTCAGGTAATGGTATGGCGTTTAATATATCCATGTCGGATCACAGGCCGGCGGCTATGACAGTATGAAATTCCGCCGCCCCGGATTAATCAGGATATTCTCCCCGTCATTCCTTTTCAGGTTTCAAGTCTATTTCATGGCCAGGAAGGGCGGCGGTTCGAAACCTTGCCGCAATGCGCCGCTCAATGTGAATGTTTCACGTGAAACTTTTCTGCCGTTTTCCAAACGACGGGCCTCCGCGGAGCAAGTTCCGGGGTATTAAACCAGATTTTCGAATAACGGCCGCTTTTTCGTTCATGACGAATTTTACAAGAATGTCAAGTCGTTTACCACGTGCATAAGGTACGTTAGTGTATTATACTAATAATAAACCGTTTTCTGGGGGTGAAACA
>JAITJV010000089.1 GCA_031278755.1 Treponema sp.
CCCAACGCAATGGAAAGGCCTATAAAATAAGGCTTCTGCGCCTTTGCCAGCGCGCCCGAATAATCAAAGACGCGGCGCGTCCAATTGTCCACCACCCGTTCCGTATCAATAAGCCCCTGCGCTTTGTTAATAATGGAACAAAGAATATACTCTTCTTTATTAAAACCAAATAATGATTCATAGGGGCGGCGGAGCATCAGGTTGGCCCTGTAGCCTGCCCGTTCCATATAGTTGGTGATCGAAAGCAGGAGGTTTCTCGTTCCCATAAGGAGATCTATTTCGCCCTCTTCCAGGGCGGCGATGGCGTCAAGACGGTTTTCATATTCGACCGTACCCTGATGGCTGGGAAAGAGTTCATGGAAAATGTCCGCATAGGCGGTTCCCTGTACCAGCCCCACCCGCTTATAGGGAATATCGCTCAGCGTTACATCCTGATATGACGAACCGGAAATGAACGCATAGTAATCAACGAGGTAGGGGATGTTTGCAAGAAGATAGTCATGTTCCCTGGCTGCGGATCGGATCAGCTCCATGGTCATGGAAGCCTTATGCTCCTGCAGCATGTTTATCACCGTTTCCCACTTGTCCCGCGGCGTATTGACGTAAACAAAATCAAGGCCGGTAAGCTGTTCCAGTTCATCAAGCATATCCACCGCGATTCCCTGCCATTCTTCTTCGGTTTCATTGTAAAAACTGATGGGGTAATTGTCCGACTCAATGGAAACGAGCACCGGGGTTTTTTCACTTCGGTGGGCCAGCACATAATCCGCTTCTTCTTCCGTAAGGCGGCTTATAAGATAGTAGCGGAGATAATCTTTATGGCCGGTTTCGTACATCTGCGCAAAGCGGTAGCTCCCCGTATATTGGAGGTACTTTTTTACTACCGATATAATCGGGGCCAGTTTTGGATCGCGGGTCGCCATTGACACCGTGTTGTACGTAAGGGGAAGAAAGTCTTCGATGATCAAATTGCCATAGCTTTGAAAGATCCCTTCAACGGTCTCGTCCATAAACAGGGCGTCAATTTCCTTGAGGATGAGTTTTTGATACGCTTCGGTGTAATTGGCGATGACGACCGAATCATATTCCTGGTGTATGTAAGGAGAAACCAGGGCTTCCGTGGTGGTTCCGTTCATGAAGCCATAATGGAGACGGCGGGAATTCCCCATGATTGCAAGACGGTCGGCGCCTTCCGTGCTGACAAAGCGTATCCGCCGTTCGGCAATGGAATCGGTCATAAAATAACCCGCGCCGCGCAGGGAAGACGAAATTTCCCCTGAAAAGGCAATGTCGCAGCTTTCTATCCCGCGGAGCAGGCTGTCCCACTCGTAGATCACCGGCCTGAATTTTATTCCGAAAAGATCCGTCAGCCAGTCGCACACCAGGGCGGCAAAACCGCGGGTGACGAACGCTTCATCGCGGAAACATTCGGTACTCTGGGTCATGCCGTAGGTAAAGAGATTGGTGGAAAGGCGGAGCTGTTCTATCGCCTCTGTTTCTTCAGGGCTAACGCCGGGAATGTCGCGGTAGGAACTGAATTCCCTGACCTGCGTCACGGCCCCCGGCTGTATACCGGAATCGCAGGCGAGGCACAAAGAAATCAGGAACAGCAAAAACAGGTTTGTTTTTTTCATAAACTTCATTTACACATGAGATTGTTCCAAAAACTGAATCTTTGGAACAGCCTCAGGCGGCTCGGGCTACGGTTTGCCTGGGTCATTCCGCCGTTGCATAAAAATTATTTCTATTTGAAATAATTATCCAGTGCATCCTGAAAACGCTGATGATAAGAATCAACCACTTCTTCCGGCGTTTCTTCACCGGCAAGCATATTAAGAAGGCTGAATCCCGTCCCGAGGTTCTCCCAAAGGTCAAAGCCGGGTCTGTCGGCCATCATGACGGCGTAATTGTAATTGCGTTCCGTCATATACATGGTTCGGGACCATTCGTCGTCGGCCCCAAGCCTGAGATCGTAGTTGTACCAGTTGGTCCAGTCAAATATGACGTCGTAAATTTCCCTGGGGTTTTCCGCTCCTTTCGGAATAAAATACCAGTTCCCCATGGGAAGGCTGTGACGGTTATTGCGGAAACTGCCCCGGGGTCCGCGCGGCCAGGGAACCACCCCGACTTCAAAGGGAAGCCTGTAACCCTGTTCGTAAAAGATCCAGTCCGCCCCTATCCAGAATCCCGAAAGCCCTTCCGCATAAAGCAGGTTGTTGATCCCCCAGTTGGATCTGTCCCAGGGACGGGCGGTTTTATCCCTGTGGTACAGATCGTCTATGAATTTCAGCACTTCCATCGTCCCGGGGCTTGAGAGCGTTTCCTTAAGCCCCCGGGCTATGCCCGCATCGTTGGAAAGGAGGAGGTTGGTAAGAAGGTTGGTCCAGTAGCCTGAATATCCGTAAATGTTAATGCTCCCGTCGCCGTCCGTATCCTGCGTCAGGGCCAAAAGGTATTCCCGCCACCTGTTCCAGGTCCATTCGCCGCCGTCGTAAACATCCTGGGGATTGGGAAGCCCCGACTTCCATATCAAATCCATGTTAAAGGCAAGCACATAGGCCTCTATACCGCCGCTTCTGGAAGGCGCAAAAAGGAAACTTTCATCCTGGTCTATAAGACGGAGGCGCTTCATCACAGACTGGGAAGTGAAAACATCGGTCGCCTCAAGATCCATTTCTTCAAGGGAAACCGCATAATCCTTCAACACCGCGGGAATACCAAACTGGAGATCCGCTTCGTAGACGTCAACATCGGGAACGCCTGAAGGAATGGAAGTATTGATGCTTTCCTGTATTCCTTCAAAAGTCAGATTAACATAGTTCAAAACAATATTGTACTTCACTTCAATCTCGCGTATTTTTTCAAGGCGCTTTACGGCTGTTTCCTCAACAACCACATTGGGGTTGTCGTGTATGTCCGTATGTTTGCTGACGTAATAGCGGTCGTACCAGGTTCCTATGGTGATGATGCGCCTGCCGTCGGCGGTATACCTGGCGCCGCCTGACGGCATCTGAAACTGAGCCTCTGAAGGGCCGCTTCCCGGTGTGTTTTTTCCGCAGGAGGCAAGGACGGCGAACAAAACCAGAAAAGCCGCGCGCATCCGAAAGACGCCTTCGCCGTAAGGCAAATTCATCCGGCTTGCCCGGCGGCTTCGCTTTACCGCTTTCATCTCATCCTCCGGAGCGCGAAAGAGCGCTCACCGTAACCGCATAAACGGTCAGATCCCGGCCTGTATCGCCGACGTACAACTTGTCAAGCCATGATGCAAAATCCTCCGTGCCGAAAGCCGCGGCCATATCGGCGTACGTGTACTGGGCGGCCGACGCCGAA
>JAITJV010000091.1 GCA_031278755.1 Treponema sp.
GAGATTGAAGCGGAGATGCGCCTTGTGTTAAGCGAAGCCTACTATAGTTATGTAGCGGGCGACGCGGAAGGGGCGCGTTCCCTTGTGGAAAAGGCCCAAACCGAATACTACCGCGGAAATTTTGAAAATAGCGTCAAAAGCGTCATTTCCGACGCGCGGGCGGAGAATATTGAGGAGTGGTTTCAATATGTAAAGAACGCCATGGGAAGCGGAAAAACCCAAAAAGAAATTCATGACGACATAAGCCAGCTTAACCACCTGCTTCGCGTTACCGCCGGCAGGCTGGACGGAAAGGAGGAGCCCGCGGCGTCGGGGCGGAGCTGGAGAAAAGTCGCCGATGAAATGGCCGCCGTGCTTGACAATGCCCTTGAACGGTACCGCGCGGGCGATGCGGACGGCGCAAAGGGAGAAGTGGACGCCGCCTATTTTCAATTTTATGAAAAACTCGGTTTTGAAAAAACCGTAATGACGCGTATTTCAGGATCGCGGGCGAGCGAAGTTGAGTACCAGTTCAGCACGGTGAAAAAAGCCATAAACCGCGGCGATTCCGTGGATGAAGTAAAAAAAGGCCTTGACGCGCTGGCCGCCAATCTGCGGGAAGACGGGGATCAGCTTGACCAGACGACGGGCGGAGCGTTGGGCGCGTTTTTGGGATCCCTTCTCATCATTGTACGGGAAGGCTTTGAGGCGATCATTATCGTCGGCGCCATCATTGCGTACCTTGTCAAAAGCGGCAATAAAACAAGCGTAAAGCCCGTCTACTGGGGATCGGTCGTCGCCCTTGTCTTCAGCGTGGGGATGGCCTGGCTGCTCAACTTAATCGCCGGATCCGCAAGCGGACGCAATCAGGAGATCATCGAAGGGGCGACCATGCTCATTGCGGTTGTGGTTCTCTTCTATGTCAGCAACTGGATGGTGTCCAAGGCGGAAGCGGAAGCGTGGACAAAATACATCGAGGGGAAAGTGCAGGATTCCATCGCGCGGGGAAGCGTGTTCTCGCTTGCCTTTGCGGCCTTCCTCGCCGTGTTCAGGGAAGGCGCGGAAACCATTCTTTTTTATCAGGCCCTGCTTGCCGGAAGCAACGATCAAACAGGCATGATCTGGCTCGGGTTCGGCATAGGCTGCGTGATCCTTGTCGTGATTTATGTGCTTATCCGTTTTCTCAGCATAAAGCTTCCCCTTAAACCTTTTTTCCTGGGTACAAGCGTTCTGCTCTTTGTCATGTCCATTGCCTTTTTGGGGAACGGCGTAAAGGAACTCCAGGAAGGAAGCGTGATAGGCGTTACGACGATACCGGGCCTGGGAACCGTGGACATACTGGGGATATATCCAACGCTTGAAACGTTGATCCCTCAGATAGTGCTTTTGGCAATAACCGCCGCCGTCTTTATCTTCCAGTTACGGAAAAAAGGACGCGGCGTGGTGACGGCAATAAACTCGGGCCCTGCGGCCTGAGAAAAATCAAGAGGAGTTGCAACATGATTCGGAAAATTTTCATCGTCTTGCTTCTTGTCGGTCTGGCCGGATTCGCCTTTGCGGGCGGAAACAGCCAGGGATCGCGCCCTGCCAGTACAGTAAACCCCGGCGAAGCCGCGGGTTTTGTGGAATTTCCCCTGGGGGACGACATTGAACTGGGGCCGCTTAACGTCGCGGGCGTTTACTTTCAGCCTGTTGACATGATCCCCGCCTCGGCCGGGCTTCCGGCCTCCCAGTCGGATATTCATATTGAAGCGGATATTTCGGCGCTGGAAAACGAACTTGGCTACGGAGTCGGCGACTTTGTTCCCAATCTTACCGTCCGTTATGAGATATCCCAGGCTTCAGGCTGGCGCTCCGAAGGCACCTTCATGCCCATGAACGCCAGCGACGGCCCCCACTACGGAGCGAACATCAAGCTCAACGGCATAGGCCAGTACAACGTTCGTTTTATCATCCAGAATCCTGAGGCTCAGGGTTATGTGCTCCACATCGATCAGGAAACGGGCGTGCCCGGCAGATTCTGGAATCAGCCTCTCATCGCGGAGTGGAATGTTAATTATACAGGACCTCAGTGGTAGATCGTGGTTAGGTATTTTATCCTGGCGGCGCAGAATTCACTCGCCGCCGGGATTCTCAGCGCTTTTTTGTATTCGTTTTTTCCCGGCAGCGGGGAATGGCGGAAGCGTATAGGACAGGGCTGTGCGGCAGGCGCGGCCCTTGCCCTTCTTGTCGCCTTTCTCAAGCGCACCACCGCCCTCATAAACCGTACGCGGCTTAACGCCTGTATACTTACCGCCGCAATCATTGCAGCGGTTTTGTTTTTTTGCCTTTACCGTTCGTTTCAGCGGAAAGCCGATGATTCTCCGCGGCGGAAAAAAACCGGCCGCCTGCTTTTTTTGACGGCTGCTTTTCTTGAAGCCGCCCTTCTTTTTTATGCGCTTCCCGATATTTTCCTTTATCCTGCCGAATTTGTGCTTGCGGGCCAAAGCATCGTCAGCACCGAATTTCTTTTCAAGTTTATAGGATTTGCCGCCGGTTTTTTGCTTTCGGCCCTTGTCAGCCTCGGTATATTCAAATCCGCTTCCGCCTTAGGGGAAAAAACGGCGCGGGTCTTTCTTTTTGCCGCCCTCGCCGTCAACATGCTTAACCAGTTGACGGTGATTGTTCAGTTTCTTCTTGCGCGGCGCATTATCCCCATGAACAGGCATCTTTTCAGCGTTATTGTTATCGCTGTTAATAACAGCATTGTTTTTCTTTACGTCCTCATCGCCGCCGCCGCCCTTGTTCCCCTTGTTCTTTTTGTAAAATATTTCAGCCCCCGCCTTGAATACAAAAATCCCGCGGAACTTAGAAAACTCAAAGCCGGCATACGGCGTAACCGGCGCTGGGCCTTCACGGCGGTTTTGGGCTGCGTCTCTCTGGTGTTGTCGTTTACGGTTTTGCGCGCCTGGAACGAAAGGGGGGTGGTTCTTTCCCCGGCGGAACCCATGACGGTTGCGGACGGCGAAATACGGATACCCATTACCCAGGTTGACGACGGCCATCTTCACCGTTTTGCCTGGAACGCGTCGGACGGAACCGAAGTGAGGTTCATCGTCATAAAGAAAAGCGCCGCCGCATACGGCGTAGGGCTTGATGCGTGCGACATCTGCGGAAACACGGGTTACTACGAACGAAAGGACGAGGTTATCTGCCGGCTCTGCGATGTTGTGATGAATAAATCGACCATAGGCTTCAAGGGGGGGTGCAATCCGGTTCCCCTTGCATATTCGGTGCGTGACGGCGGCATGATTGTGCAGCTTTCCAGTCTGGAAAACGAAAAAGGCAGGTTTAAATAATGTTTGGAAGAATGGTTCGCGGCGCCCTTTTCCGCCAGAAGGGCAAGATGCTGATGGTCGCCTTTACCGTCGCCCTCGGCGCATCGCTTGCGTCCGCCATGTTGAGCGTCATGCTTGATGTGGGCGACAAGGTCAATCAGGAACTCAAGACCTACGGGGCAAACATCAACGTCCTTCCCCGGGGCGCTTCGCTGCTTGATGATCTTTACGGGGTGAGTGAAGGAAGCGGGGTGTCCGACAGGTACCTTGCCGAAGATCAGCTTGGAAACATCAAAACGATCTTCTGGGCTTTCAACATCGTCGATTTTGCCCCGTACCTTTTGGGCAGGGCGGAAATAGAGGGTGCGGCGGCGGCCGGCAGGCAGGTGAGGATCGCGGGGACATGGTTCAACAATACGCTGGAGCTTCCGACCGGGGAAACGCTTGAGACGGGCATGCGGAACATGAAGCGCTGGTGGGACGTGCAGGGCCGGTGGCTTTCCGATGAAGACAAACACGCGGCCATGGCGGGGGAGAC
>JAITJV010000208.1 GCA_031278755.1 Treponema sp.
GGGCGAAAAAGAAGGACGTAAAAAAATACGAAAAAACAGGCCTCGTACATTTTACAGGAAGGGTCTCCGATGAAGAGGCGGCTTCGCTCTATTCCAGAGCCAGGGCGCTTCTCTTTCCCGGCATTGAAGATTTCGGCATCATACCGGTAGAGGCAAACGCGGCGGGCTGCCCCGTCATCGCCTACCGCGCAGGCGGCGTGATGGATACGGTCAGGGAAAAGACAACAGGCATTTTCTTTGACGAACAAACGCCCGCTTCCCTTTCCCGGGCTATATTGCAATTTGAATCAATAGAGGCTTCATTTGAAGATCGCGGTAATTTTACCTCCCAGGCGCTCCGTTTTTCAAAAGAAAATTTTATACGCCGCGTTAAAAAGATAGTTGAAGAACGGAAAAGAATTTAGGTATTATAGGATAATGACCTTTTCAGATTTTGACATCTGGTACCGCACCCGATACCGCCGAACCAGTTCGGCCCTTACAACCACGGCCTTTATCATAGCGGATCTTTTCGGGGCGATGCTGTCGTTCGGCAGCGGCTTTTTTTGTGTAAATCTTTACGACATAACAGCCATTAACTTTAAATCCTTTGTCACCTACTGGCCCTATCTTCCCGCTTTTGTCATTATTTTTCAGATACTGAACCTTTACCCCGGAGTTTCCCTGGCCCCTTCCGAAGAACTCCGCCGTTTCTGCCTCGGATCGCTCATAGCCCATGGGTTCATTGTTTTTTCACGGTATATCGAAGATCAGGAATTTGACGCGATTACCGCCGCTTTTTTTATCAGTTTTCTTGTTTCGGCGGTATTTTTTCTCCTCTGCCGTAAATTCATGAACTATATTCTGAGGAAAACAAACCTTGGCGGTATTCCGGCGGTAATTTTTGGCGGCGGTGAAACGGGAAAACTCCTTATAGACCGGCTTCTTTCAAGCAAGAATGCGGGCTACCTGCCGGTGCTTATCCTTGACGACGATCCGGCCTGCGGGGACAGCTACCGCAATATTCCGATAATCGGCGATATCATGGCAGGCCCCGAAATAGTCCGCCGTTACAATATCAAAATGGCGATTGTCGCCATGCCCACGCTTGACAAGGATGCGCTTGCAAAACTGCTTAACAATTCAGTTTCCGCATTCCGGTACAATGTACTGATACCGGACTTTTTTTCCATTACCAATATCTGGATGTCCATCCGGGACTTCGACGGCGTTCTGGGGTTCGTTACAAGCCACAAGCTTATGATGCCCTGGAATCTCGGCATTAAGCGTTTTATGGACCTGTCAATAGTCATTATAGGCGGTATTATTCTGCTTCCCCTTTTTATTCTTACCGCCCTGCTTGTCAAGCTGAGTTCCCCCGGGCCGGCGCTCTACGGCCACCGGCGTCTCGGAATAAACGGAAAACCGTTCACCGCCTATAAATTCAGATCCATGGTCAGCGACGCGGGAGATCGGCTTGAAAAGCTGCTTGAATCCGACAGCGCCCTCCGCGCGGAATGGAATCTTAATCACAAGCTGCGGAACGATCCCCGGGTTACCGCGATAGGCGGTTTCTTAAGAAGAACCAGCCTCGACGAATTCCCCCAGATCATCAATATCCTCAGGGGTGAAATGAGCCTTGTAGGACCCCGTCCCATTGTTGACGACGAGGTGGAAAAATACGGTGAAGATTACCACCGGATTTTTTCGATCAAGCCGGGTTTGACCGGGTTGTGGCAGGTCTCGGGACGGTCCGATACGAACTATACGGAACGGGTTTCCTATGACACCTATTATCTGCAAAGCTGGTCGGTTTGGCTTGATATTTGGGTGTTATTTAAGACCATTGAAGTTGTTATAAAAGGCAAGGGGGCGTATTAAATGAAAACACTGCTTGCCGCATTCCTTGTTTTTCTTTGCCCTTTTCTGTATGCTCAGAAACGGTCCCTTGCCGAAATTTTTCCCGGAATTTCAGGGGAACAGCGGGATTTGGTTTATACGGAAACAGGACTGGTTACCGCTTCGGAACGATCTCTGGGTTACAGCGTGCTTCCCCTGTCGGGCATCAAAGACGACATTGTTTCCTCCATTACCAGTCTGAATCCCGCGATAATTGTAGAGACGCTGATGGTTATTCCCGATTCAAACGCCCTGCGGCTTGTTGACATCTATAACGCCACCGGAAAAATACGCGGCCTCAAGGGCAGGCTGTACCATTCGGAAACCCGAAAGGCGGATATTCCCCTTTTTGAAGAAGCCTGCCGTATAGATCCGCGGAGAAATACCATTCTTCCCGATCCGCCGCCCGCATCCGCGGTTCCCCGGTCGGAAACGGTATACCTTCGCCTTAAAGACGCCAATTTCGGCAACTGTTATTACCGGGGAGAACTCTCCCCCTCCGGAAAAGGCCTTGCCTACCGGCTTACAAACTACAAAAATATTACCTATATTTTTTTTACCGCCATTAAGGCGGAAAAATTTACCGCTCAGTTTTATTTTGAGCCCGTCAACGAAGGCGTCCTCGTATACGGAATTTCCGGGGTGGATGTTTCCAGTTTTATTGCTTCTAAAATAGACGTCACTTCGACAATAAGCAAACGTATTGCCGTACTTGTTTCCTGGATGCGCGACAACTTGACGGTTTTGTATAATTGACAAAAAAAGATAATTACCGCTAGAATGAACTTGCTTCAAAACCCGGTCAGGTTTGAAGTTTTATATGCGGCTGTCGTATAACGGCTATTACCCCAGCCTTCCAAGCTGGAGACGTGGGTTCGACTCCCATCAGCCGCTGAAATTTTTATTCCCGCGATGAACCGGGAGTCGAAACTTTTCCGCGGCCCTGAAATTTCTTAATCGCTTTTCTTTTCCATAATTCTGTATAATCCCCCCTCCTCCGCCACGAGCAGTTCCTTTCTTAAAACCTCAATGACGTCGTACAGTTTCCCGCTTTCTATACCCGTCCGGCCGCTCAACATTTCCCTGTCCGCGGGGCCGGAAAACGCCAGGGACCGTATTACCGCGCCGCGGAGCTGCCGGAAGGATCCTTCGAATTTTGCCTGTACGCCGTAATGGGCGCTCCGTCTTCCCGGATTTTCGGTTAACCGTTTCAGCGCGGCGCCGTAGTCCATAAGGGCCCAGTACCATTCACGCGGATTCTTCCTGTCGAGGTTTTTTTTGATGAAGGGAAAGATTTCGCTGTCCTTTACGGCGGTTTTATCTTTGAAAAAAAAGTGCAGGAATACCGACCGTATATTTGTTTCAATAAAAACCGCAGGATAGTTATAGGCAAAACAGGCGACGGCTCCCGCCGTGTAGGGACCTATACCCGGAAGCGGAAGCAGTTTTCCCGGAACATCGGGGACCCTGCCGCCGTATTTTTCCGTAATGCTCCGGGCGCATTCCCTGAGATACCGGCACCGCCTGTTATACCCCAGGCCGCTCCATTCCCTTAGGGCGTCTTCCGTGGAAGCCTCGGCAAGATCCCCGGGGGCGGGCCATTTTTTCATCCAGCGTTTCCAGTATTGGACAACCCGTTCGGTTTGGGTCTGCTGCAGCATGAATTCGGAAACCAGAATTCCCCAGGGATCGGTATTTTCCCGCCAGGGAAATTTTCTTCCCGCTTCGCGGTAATTATCATAAATGATTTTTTTGAATTCCGCCGTTTTCAAGGGGTCCTTTCAAGGATCATGCCGACGATTTCATCCGGACCTATTTCATCGGTGTCAATAACAAGATCGGCAAAACGGTAATCATCATTGTCAATGCCGTATATCCTTAAGTACCGCTCATGGTCCTGACGATCCCGTTCTATGGTAAAGGCCGCCACTTCTTCGGCGCTTCCCCCCTCCCGTTTCATGATACGCCGCGTCCGCGTTTCGCCTGCCGCCCTGAGGTATACCTTGAGATCGGCCTCGGGAAGCATCCAGATCGCGAGCCGGGAACCAAGCACACAACCCTGAGACTCACGGGCCAGGGCAACCTGACGGCTGTCCACTTCCCTGTCCCAGGAATCATCGGCGGCGGCTTTTTCAAGGACTTCCCTTAAACCAAGGCCCCGTTCCTCCGCAAGCGCGCGGAAAGTAAAATTGATAAACGCAAGCCCCAAAGATTCCGCAGTCATTCTACTTATGGTTGTATTTCCGCAGCCGCTTTTTCCCGAGATTGCTATTTTGAT
>JAITJV010000212.1 GCA_031278755.1 Treponema sp.
CGGCGAAAAAAAACGGTATTTTATTCCGGCAATAGGCGATATCATTATCAGCAATGCGCTGCTCTTTACCTGGAACCGCGCCATCATGCAAAGTCCTTTCAGCAAGGTTACCTTTGAAACGCTAAAAGAACACTTCGTCTGGTCCGCCTGGGAATGGGATATGGATTACTTTCCTACCAACCAGTTTGCCCATCCTTATCAGGGTTCCCTCTACTATGTGGGAGGCGTTGCAAACGGATTCAATTTTTACGAATCCCTGCTCTTTGCCGCCGGCGGCAGCACGGTTTACGAAATGCTTCTTGAAACCACGCCCCCTTCGATCAATGATATGGTCGTTACAACGGTAGGAGGCGCTTCCCTTGGCGAGATGTTTCACCGCCTTTATATCGAAATAGATTCTCCTTTTATGATCGTCCTGAGCCCCATTGACGCGCTTAACGGGCTCTTGACCCGCCGCCGGCCGGAACGGGGCCTCAGCCGGCTGTACAATTTCTCGGTGCAGGGAGGAGCAGGATGGCTCAACGCCGTTTCATACGGTGAAAAAACCGGCAAAGGGCAGACATGGAACTGGCCTTCGCTGCACGTGGAAAGTACGGTTGTATACGGGGATCCGTTCAGGGCGCAGAGTACTGTTCCCTATGATCAATTTGAATTAACCATGGGCGGCGGGGCGAGCAACAACTGGTATGAAATGAAAATCGTTTCGGACGGGTATCTTTTTTCATTTGCCCCGGTTAACAGCGAAACGGAACAGCTCAGTACCGGCCTTACCCTCAGCTATGATTTTTTTATGTCCCTCAATATTGACTTTTTCAGCGACGGCCTTGACTGGGCTGTCAAATACCGGCGCCTTCTTGCGGACAATACCGCCCTGGAGATAAAAGCCCACGCCGGGTGGCTCGGCTTGGGGGCGTCAAATTATTATCTTTATACCGACAGGGACACCCCCCTGAAATCCTACCGCGACTACGGAACGGGCACAAACGCAAAACTGTTTTTTTCGCTCATATTGCCCCGGGGCAGGCTTTCGTTTGATGTTTTTTCATACACAATGTTCATAGTTTCGCACAGGGTACAGGGGTCCCGGGGATGGGATTTCTTCAACCATGTTACCGCGTCCTATACTTTTCCCCTGGGCAGGAATTTTTTCCTCGGCCTTTCGGATACCGTAACAATACAAAACAGCCGCTACGAAAGCGCCCCCCGCGTAGACAGGTACACCAATTCTTTCCGGATATTCGCCGGCTGGACCTTCGACGGACCGGAACACTATTAGGCGCCTGCGGCGGGGTTGTTGATTGCCATTATCCATGTGTCTGTGTTACAATAGATTTCAACTGAAAGGAGGCGTTTATGAAGCGATTCATTTCCTTGTATTATAATGAATTAGTTACCCCCCCTCCCGATCGGTTTAGTAAGCAGTACCGGCCGCTCGGCGGCGTTTTCCTTCTACTGATTATATCCCTCTCTGCGGCATTCCTTTCAGGCTGTATAGGCCCCCTCGGCCACCAGGACGGAAACCTGCGGATCACTTTTCCCGGTGCGGGCAGGGCCGCCGCCGGCGAGCTTCTTTCCTATCGCATTGCCTTCCACGGTTCCGGCGGGGAAGCCTTTGAGCGCGCCCTGGCGCCGGGGGTTACAAGCCTCTCCGTTACCGTCGCCCCCGGGCGGTGGGCCATACACGCCGACGCCTTTACCCTCGCAGGAACCCTCTACGGCTCCGGGGATGGGGAAGCGGTGGTGGTATCAGGCGGGAACAACAGCCTGACCATCCTTATGCGCCGGGTTTCCGCAAGCCCCGGGGCAGGCTCCAGCCCCGCCTTTCCCCTTACCATAAGCCTTTCCGGTTCGATTTCCGGCTGGAATGATGTTGTGGCCCTGATAAGCGCCGCGGGCGGAAACGACAAATACCTGGCCCTTGACCTTTCGGGCTGTACCATAACCAGCATACCCAACACGATGTTCGACCCCGATAGTGCGATCAGTACCGGCAAGGACAAGATCGTGTCCCTCGTCCTCCCCGCCACGGCGACAGATATAAAGGCGGGAACGTACAGCAATCCCACCTTCAAGAACTTTAGCGCCCTGAAAAGCGTCTCCGGCGCGGGCGTTAATGGTACTACTGGCGTCGGCGGCTACGCCTTCTACAACTGCGCCGCCCTCACGGCGGTGAACTTCCCCGTAGCCACCACCATCGGTGCCTTTGCCTTTGGGAGCTGCACCGCCCTAACTTCGATAAGTCTCCCCGCCTCGCTCACCACAATCGACAATTTCGCTTTCTCCTACTGCACAACCCTGACGTCGATAAGCCTCCCCGCCTCGCTCACCACAATCGCCGATAGCTCCTTTGTTGGTTGCGTCAATCTGACCAATATACAGGTTGATCCCAGCAACTCCGCCTATAAGAACAGTGTTGACGGGAAAATGCTCTTGAACGCGGGCAGTACCACCCTGATCGCCTACCCCTCCGCGTCAGGCAATATTACTGTGCCGACGGGGATAGCGGCCATCGGCAACTACGCCTTCGCTAACTGCGCCACCCTGACTTCAGTGAGTCTTCCGGACGCCACTTCCATCGGCAGCTCTGCCTTCACGAATTGCGCCTCCCTCTCCGTGGCGGACTTCCCCCAGGTTACCTCCATCGGTCCTGATGTCTTCTCCGGAACCAGAGGAACGTCCCTTACCATTACCCTGGGCGCCTCCACTGCCCCTACGCTGGGAAATTCTATATTCGGCGGTATCACTATGTCCAAAAGCGTTACCGTCAAGGTTCCTTCAAGCGCGACCGGCTACGGGACAGTGCCTTTCAACAATAGCGACACCACCAGCAACAACTGGGGCAACGCCTTCCGGGGCAAGGGCTGGGACGGGACCAACTACCTTGGCAGCTTGGCCAACAGCAACATCACACTGACCATCACGTACCTGCCATGAGAAATGGAGTGTTCCCTGCTGAAAATGCACCGCATTTTCAGCAGGTGTACAAGTCCCGCAGCAGAACGGAATCCGCCCCAAGCTCCGTCTCAAGATAGCGCTCAACTCCGCCGCAGCATTCGTCTATATAGGCAAAGGCGGCTTCAAGGTAGCTTCGCCGCACCGACATAAAAGGCTCAATATCAGGCTCCGCCTCAATAAGGGCGCGGTATTTCCCCGCAAGGCATTCGGCGGAAAGAAGGTAGTCGCGGTAAATGATCTCACGATCGACGCCAAGGGCCGAAAGAACCAGAGCCGCGGCCAGCCCCGTTCTGTCCTTCCCCGCGCTGCAATGAAACAGTACGGGCGCATTCCCCTTTTCGGCGAGAATGGCGAAAAATTCCCTGTATTGGGGGCGGGCTTCTTCGGCAAGGCGGCGGTAAAGTTCCTCCATAACAGCTTCACCGGTGGAAACACATGCGTGGAGTTTTGCCGATTCGCTGTGCGAATTGGCAAAACTCCCAGCCCAAAAGCCGGAGGCTTTTAGGCGGCACAGGGTCAGTATGTTTCCGGCGTCTATGGGCAGTTCCGCTTTCCGCCCCGCCGCGACCATATCCGGAGTTTCACATATCTCCGCTTCGCTCCGGAAATCCACAATCACGGCGAGCCTCCGTTCTTTAATCAGGGCGCCGTCTCCGCGCGAAGGATTGTTCAAATCCCCCGCCCGGTAAAGAAGATTCCAGCGTACCGAACGGCCTCCCGCCGCGGGATAACCGCCCAAATCCCGTACATTATAAAGCCGCTCCATGGGGAGAACCCTGTTCCCGGCGGAAAAAATTCGCGCATCCGCCTGATTTTCAATATTATTCATTATCTATACAACCCGAACTCCGGCATTCACGGAATGTCCGGAACTAATTTTCTCCGATCTATTCATTTTCCGGAAAATCCGGTATAAATATACTATTAAAATGGAATTTAGAGAACTAAACCTGCATCCGGATCTCCAAAAAGGCATTGAAGAAGCGGGCTATGCCGCCTGTATGCCCGTTCAGGAACAGGTGCTGACCCACGCCTTCGGCGGACAGGATCTGTACGTCCAGTCCCAGACCGGAACGGGAAAAACCGCCGCCTTTCTTGTCGTTATTTTCCAGCGGCTCCTTACCGAAGATCTTTTGGCGGGGAAAAAGGCCATCATCATGGTGCCCACACGGGAGCTTGCCGTTCAGGTTGAAGAAGAAGCAAAACTCCTGGGAAAGTACCTTCCCTTCAAAATCGGCAGTTTCTACGGCGGCGTCGGCTACACACAGCAACAGCAGCTCCTGCGTGACAACGTCCAGATCCTCGTCGGAACCCCCGGCCGCGTTCTGGACCTCAACAAATCGGGCCGCATGAACCTTATGGACATTGCCTTTCTTGTGCTGGACGAAGCCGACCGCATGTTTGATATGGGATTTTACCCGGATCTGCGCAAACTCATCAAGGTAGTGCCGCCGGCCGACCGCCGTCAGACCATGCTCTTCAGCGCGACGCTCAACGCATGGGTAAAAAACCTTGCCTGGGAATACACAAAAACGCCCTTTGAAATTGAAATAGCGCCTGAAACCGTCACCGTGGAAGAAGTGGAGCAGGTGCTCTACCACGTGCCGTCGGAAGACAAAATGAGGGTCCTCCTTGGAATTCTCGCGCGGGAAAAGCCGGAAAGCGCGATCATCTTCTGTAATACAAAACGGTACACGGAGATCGTCGCCAAACGCCTGCAAATCAACGGTTACGACTGCGAATTTATCATAGGCGATCTGCCCCAGTCCAGGCGGCTCAAGATTATCGACGATGTAAAGGCGGGAAGGATACGTTTCCTGGCGGCTACCGACGTGGCCGCCCGGGGTCTTGATATAGAAGGCCTCAGCATGGTGGTGAATTATGATCTTCCTGTGGAAGCCGAAAACTACGTCCACCGCATAGGCCGCACCGCCCGCGCCGGAAAAACAGGCAAGGCCGTTACCCTTTCAAGCGAACAGGATGTTTACGAACTGCCGGCCATAGAGCGGTACATAGGCAAAAAGATCCCCGCCGAAATTCTGGGAGAAGAACTCCGCATCGAAGACAAGAGCGCCGGCATGAACATACGTTCCGAAATTTATGAGGAGCGTTTTCCGCGTTCGGGGGACCATCGCGGCGCGCGTCAGGGCCGGTT
Organism: Treponema sp.; assembly: GCA_031278755.1. Lineage (GTDB taxonomy): Bacteria > Spirochaetota > Spirochaetia > Treponematales > Breznakiellaceae > JAIROE01. Next base: position 5,111 of record JAITJV010000212.1, read on the forward strand.
CCGCCAGGACGGTAAACCCCGCGGCGAAAGACACGGAGAGCGCGGCCGTCCGCCGGACCGCGGCAGGCGGCCTGACGACGGACGGATCGACAGGCCCCGTGAACACGGACGGGTCAGGGAAGAAGGAAGCCGGCCCCAGAACCGCAGGCCCGAAACCCGGCGGAACGAAAGCCCGCGCCGGGAAACCGAAGAAGGCGCGCAATATCTTTCACGGCTCAGTTCCGAAGAACGGATGGCTTTTTACAGGCGGAAATACGGCCCCGGCGGGCAGGCCCCGGGACGCGAAGGCGCGGCAAACCGCGGGCCGGGTTCCGAACGCGGGCAGACGCGCAGGACGGGCGGAAAAAACCACGGCAGAAAAGACGGCCGCGGCAAAAGCGCGGCCTTGGATTCACAAAATGAAAACAAACGCCGGGGACGCGGCGCCGGAAGCGAACAGGGAGCTTCCGGGCGGAACGTACCAAAGGAAAGGAACGGCGCTATTCAAACTGAAGGTCCGAAAAAGGGCGGAATTCTTTCCCGTCTTGCCGGTTTATTCAAAAAAAATTAGGGTTGTTCGGAAACCTCAAGTTTCCGGACAACAGGCGCTTGAAAACGGCAAAAAACGCGGATTTTTTATACGAGGGAAGCTCCGGAGGCCCCGGTTGGCTTTCCAGAACTTCCCATTAGTAATGGAGCATTGCAAGTGATAACTGTTACCGGTCTCAGCCTTGGTTTTGGAGAGCGGACCCTCTTCAAGGACGTCAACCTTAAATTCACGCCGGGCAACTGCTACGGCGTCATAGGCGCAAACGGCGCGGGAAAGTCCACATTCCTCAGAATACTTTCGGGGGAAATGGAGCAGGACAAGGGGGAAATTTCGGCCGGATCCGGCCAACGCATCGCCGTACTCAGGCAGGATCACTTTGCCTTTGAAGAATATTCCGTGCTTGAAACGGTGATCATGGGCCACCCCAAACTCTACGCCGTACAAAAGGAACGGGAAGCAATCTATGCCAAGGCGGATTTTTCCGAAGAAGACGGCATGAAGGCAAGCGATCTGGAAGCCGACTTTGCCGATCTGGGCGGATGGGAGGCGGAGGCCCAGGCGGGAAGGCTCCTTTCGGGGCTTGGCCTTGACGAAGAGGATCACGGAAAGCAGATGGCCGATATTGACGAAACAAAAAAAGTCCGTGTGCTTCTTGCCCAGGCCCTTTTCGGAAACCCCGACATATTGCTCCTTGACGAACCGACCAACGGACTCGATCTGGAATCAATCTCCTGGCTGGAAGACTTCCTCATCGAATTTCCCAATACGGTGATCGTCGTTTCCCACGACCGCCACTTCCTCAATTCCGTCTGCACCCATATCTGCGACATTGATTACGGGCGGATCACGTCCTATTCGGGCAACTACGATTTCTGGTACCAGATGAGCCGGATGCTCCAGCGGCAGGCGAGGGATCTGCAGAAAAAGAACGAAGACAAGGCGAAGGAACTGCGGGAATTCATACAGCGTTTTGCGTCCAATGCCAGCAAAAGCCGTCAGGCCACAAGCCGCAAAAAAGTGCTTGAAAAACTCGACCTTGACAACATCCGCGTTACAGGCAGAAAGTTCCCCTACGCCGGTTTCAGGCCGGATCGGGAAATAGGCAACAACGTACTCAGGGTGGAAAAGCTGAGTTTCGCTTCGGAAGGCGCCGAACTGCTCAAGGATTTTTCCCTTATAGTAAACCGCGAAGACAAGATCGCGTTTGTCGGAACGGAGCACGTATCCAAGAGCGCCTTCTTCGATATTATCGCAGGGATGAAAAAACAGGACGGCGGAGATTACTACTGGGGCCAGACTACGGCCTTCTCCTATTTTCCGCGGGAAAATTCGGCCTTCTTTGAATCAAAACTTTCGATCACCGACTGGCTCAAACAGTATTCCCCCGATCAGGATGAAACCTACGTGCGCAGCTTCCTCGGCCGCATGCTCTTTTCGGGAGACGAAGCGCTCAAGCCCGTCAATGTTCTTTCGGGCGGCGAAAAAGTACGGTGCATGCTTGCAAAGATGATGCTTTCAGGCGCGAACGTGCTGATCCTTGACGAACCGACCAACCACCTTGACCTTGAAGCGATCACCGCCCTCAACGAAGGGCTCATCAATTTTTCCGGCGTGATCCTTTTTAACTCGCATGATCATGAATTCATCAATTCTATTGCAAACCGCATTATCGAGATCCTCCCCCGGGGTACGGAAGCCGGAGGCTGTATTGACCGTATGATGCCCTTTGATGATTACCTTAAAGATGAATCGGTCAAGGCGCTGAGGACGGAAGCCTATCACCACGCCGAAAGGCTCAATATATAGCGTTTATTCACAAAATTACGGACGGGCCTGTATAGAAAGCTCCGGAAACCCGCTTGAATTTCCGGAGGTTTTCTGCCGTATTTTCTACTGTATATTGATGTAAAAACGCTCCAGATACGCAATCCGCCTCCGCGCATCGTTGTAACGGCGGCTCTGCGGATACTCGCGTATTAAACGGCGGTAATAGTCAAGGGCGGCGCGTATGTCGCGGCTGGGGCTTGAAGCTTCGTAGAACTGGCCCAGAAGCCACCACGCCTCATCGCTTCCCGAGGGGAAGCGTTCCCTGAAGCCGTCAAGAACGGCAATGGCCCCGCCCACCCTGCCGGCGTTGAATTCCTCAAGCGCTTTTTTGAAGTACGCTTCCGGGAGCGAATCCTCCGGGAAAACAAAGACCTGCCCCGCTTCGGCGGTTCCTTCAGCGGTTCCGGCTTCAGGAACACCCGCCGAATCCTGCGGCTGCAGAGCCGGCGTTTGTACGGCCGGGGGCGAAGAGCCGCCCGCGTTCACGCCGGTTCCCGGTGTTCCGGTTTCAGGCGCGTTTCCGCCACGGCTCCCGTCCGCGGGCAGGGCTGTCCCCGAGGCGGGAGGCCGGACCGCGCCGGACGTATCCGGGGCGCCTGCGTCCTCCGCGTTTTGGCCGGAGGATCCGGAACGCCTCATCTCCGCTTCTTCGGCAATGGTGGGCCACCGCGGTTCCGCCACAACCCGGCCGCGATCCACGGGCGGGCTGAACCAGCCGGCGGCGGTATTGTCCGGCGCTTCCCCTATGATCACCTGCACGTAATCATTGAGAATATAATCCCGTATAAAATCCTGTTTGTAAAATTTCAGCGCATAGGTTCCCGCGGCTTCGGCGCGGAAAATGAAGCTCTGTCCCTCAGGATCAAGCCGCCGGGAATTGTAGGCTATGCCCTGTCGCGAAGCCAGTTCCCCCAAATACACCCATCCTGTTCCCCGAAAGGGAATCTCTATCAACTGGCCGGTTGTAGCCCTGACAACACGGGAAAAAATGACCTCTTCCTCAGCCGGAACCGGAATTTCAATAAAAGCGGGAGGCTCGGGAACAGCCGGGGGGGGCGGAATTTCGCGGACCGGAGCGGAAGACGGCTCTTCCGCGGACCGTATAAAGGGGGGAGGCTCGGTCCTTGCCGGCGGCGCCTGAGGCCGGGCGGGCGGAAGCGGCTCGGCTTCAGGCGGAAGCGGCTCGGCGGGAACGACAGGAGCGGAAGGCGGCTCGGCGGACGCAGCTTCAGGCGGAGGCGGCGCGGCGGGCGTGGGATCAACAGGCGCGGCGGGCGCCGGAATCTCAGGAACGGCTTCGGAAACTTCCGCCGGGGCAGGTTCAGGCAGTTGAACGGAAACAGGCGGCTCGCCCGGAGGCTTGTCCGATTCAGATAATTCAGGTTCTTCGGAAACTTCCGCCTGCCCTTCTTCCGCCGAAGGATACGCCTGTTCGTCTTCCGCTGAAAAATCCGCAGGTTCTTCCCCGTCAAATTCCTCGCTGTCCCCGGCAATATCTTCGGAAACTGTTTCGGCTTCCGCGTCCGCGGATATGTCCGCGGGTGCGATTACCGGGGCTTTTCCGCCCATAGTACCGCATGATACAGCGGAAAACATAATTAAAAAAGAAAAAATCCCAACTTTAAACCGGCTCACGGAACCCCCTCCAGCAATTCATCAACCGCCGATTCAATCCGTTCCCGCCACGGCTCCTCTCCCCGCTTCAGCGGATCCCGCCAGAACGGCGCGGCGTCTTCACCGGTCCAGGCCCGCCGCGGCTCCCGTTCCAGAATAACCGGCGGAATAAAATCAGGCTCCTCACCCAAAAAAAGCTCCTCCGGCGGAATAAGGGGGGCCCGGGGAACGGCTTCTCTTTCGGAATTGTTGTTCATCGCCAACAGCATTACAAACCCCAGGATCAGCAGAACAGCCAGCAGGCAAACAACAGCCGCAATCCGGTTTTTCTCAAAAAATCCCCCCGCGGCTTTTGGCAGATTCCTGAATTTGTCCGGAAGATCGGGCGGAAAAAACATACCGTATTGTACCGCAAGATATATATTTTTGACACTGGTTAAACTATTCAATATTTGCTATTTTATATATTATGGAAGTTGAAATAAATTTCCGGGGGAACGGCGCGTGTCCGGTTTGTTCGTTTAACAAAAACTGCCGTTTTCAGGATACGCTGACCGATTCCATGAGGAAATTCTCCAGCAAGGACGATCCCATGGAGCTTGTGGTCTATTCCTGCCCGCAATTTCAGGAGATAAAAGAGTGAACGAGCGGCTTTCATCCTTTCTTGCAAGATATAAAGAACTTTCCGGCCTTATCCAGGATCCGGACCTTGTAAAGGATCAGAACAGATACCGGGAGCTTATGAGGGAATACGCCCGCCTCGGCGACATAGCCGCGGCAAGCGGTGAACTGGATTCGCTTTCGGCGCAGATCGAAGACGCCAAGGCCCTCTGTCAGGATGAAAAAGACGGCGGCATGCGGGAACTTGCCAGGGAGGAACTTCGCGAACTCGAACGGCGGAGCACGGATGTAAGCGACAGGCTGAAATTCCTCCTTATTCCCCGCGATCCCCTGGATGAAAAAAATATCATCATGGAGATACGCGCCGGAACGGGCGGCGGCGAAGCGGCCCTTTTTGCCGCGGATCTTTTCCGCATGTATTCACGCTTTGCCGAAACAAGGGGCTGGAAATTTGAAATCATGAATTCCAACGAAACGGAACTGGGCGGCTTCAAAGAAATAGTTTTTTCGATAAACGGAAACAACGTATACGAAAACCTCCGTTACGAATCGGGAGTTCACCGCGTTCAACGCGTCCCCGTAACCGAGGCATCGGGCCGCAAACACACGTCGGCTGTTACCGTTGCGGTGCTTCCCGAAGCGGACGAGACCGAGATTGACATAAAACCCGAGGACCTCCGCATCGACGTCATGCGCGCGGGCGGCCCCGGCGGACAGTGCGTCAACACAACGGACTCGGCGGTGCGCATCACCCACCTTCCTTCGGGGATCGTAGTCCACTGCCAGGATGAAAAAAGCCAGATCAAAAACAAGGCCAAAGCGATGCGCATACTCAGGGCGCGCGTCTACGAAATGGAGGAAGCCAGGGCGGCCTCCTGCCGCGCGGAAGCGCGAAAAACCCAAATCGGATCAGGCGACCGTTCGGAGCGTATCAGAACCTACAACTTCCCCCAGAACCGGCTTACCGATCACAGGATCAACCTTACCCTTTACAAGCTGGACCTTATCATGCAGGGAGACGTCGGAGAACTTTTCGACGCCCTCAAGCTTTCCGCCCGGGAAGAGCTGCTGCGGGCGACGGCTTCATAAATACAGCTTGCATGGCGACAATACAAACAGCTCTCACGGAAGGGAAGAGGCTTCTCCGCGGGCCGGGCAAAAATGTTTCGGCCTGTATCACTTCCCCTTCGCTTGACGCTTCACTTCTTTTGGCCCACGCGCTCAACACCACCCGCGGGAGGCTTGTTTCAACGGGAAACGAAACCATACCGGACGACGGCTACAGCGTTTTTCTGCGCCTCATTGAAAGGCGGCTTTCCGGGGAATGCGTCGCCTACATTCTCGGAAAAAAAGAATTCCGCGGCCTTGATTTTACGGTAAGCCCCGCCGTCCTTGTTCCGCGGCCTGATACGGAAATCCTTGTCGAAACCGCCCTGGCGGGGATCGACGGCTCCCCTCCCCCGGTAACGGTGCTGGATCTCTGCACGGGTTCAGGCGCGGCGGCCATAGCCCTGAAACATGAGCGGCCCGCGGCGGGCATCACCGCTTCCGATATTTCGGAGGCCGCTCTGGAAATCGCCGAAACAAATGCGGCGCGGTTATTGGGAAACGCCGGCGCGGGGGCGGACGCGCGCGCGTTTCACATCACATTCATCAAAAGCGATCTTTTTGAAAACATCCCCGGAAAATTTAATCTTATCACGGCAAATCCGCCGTACATCCCTTCGGGAGAAATCGACGGCCTTGCCCCGGAAGTACGGAGGGAACCCCGTATGGCGCTGGACGGCGGCAAAGACGGCCTTGCGCTTATCAGGCGCATCATAGCCGAAGCGCGCCGCCATCTTTTTCCCGGCGGAAGCCTCCTTTTGGAAATCGATCCCCGCGAAGCCCCGGCGGTCCGGAACCTGCTTGAAAAGGCGGGCTTTAATGATATACAAAGCTATAGAGACCTCGCCGGCTTTGAACGTGTTATGGGCGGCAGTATGACGGAGCAGCATGGATCGTTCAGCATTTACGGAAAAAATTAAAAATCAGCACGTCCGCGATCAGGACGTCATACTCAGGGCGTTAGAAACGGCGGAAACAGGAAAAACTCCGGAAAACTTTTCCCGCGCCATGGAACGTTCCGCAATACTTGCGGATCTCGGCCTTGACGCGGATACCATCGCGGCCGGCCTCCTTCTTGACGGCGAAGCGGCGGAAGAGCTTGGCCGCGGCGTTTCCCTCCTCCTTGAGGGAACGGCAAAAATAGGCGGCATACAGGCGCAAAACAAAACCGTGCATGAAGCCGAAAACATTCGAAAAATGCTCTTTGCCATGACGGCCGATATACGGGTCATCTTCATCAAACTGGCGGACAAACTCAGCGCCCTCAGATCCGCGGACATGGACGTTCCCGGCGGTGAAGCGAAAGCGGCGGCGCAGGAATGCCTTGATATCTA
>JAITJV010000010.1 GCA_031278755.1 Treponema sp.
GCCTATGACGGCAAAGATCTGTTTAAGTTCGTGCATTTGTACGGAAAAGCCCTGCCAGTCCTGCCTGTCAAAAGATTCACGCAGCGACGCGGCCTGCTGATCAAAATCGGTACAGAACACACGCAAAATTTCAAAATATGTTTCTTCAAGGTTTCCTGCATTGGTGAGTCCTGTCGCCGTATTCAAGCCTTCAATATGCTTAAGCTGTTCAATCAGGGAAATCTTCATGCCGGCCTCCGTTCATATTATATACCAGGAATCCGTAATTAGAAATAGAGATCGGCGCAAGTTTATGATTCTTTATCAAAATGTCCGGGAATACTTGGCTTTGACAATTCCATCGTGATAGTATCGTCCATGCGTTATTACAGTACACGAAACGGTGCAGGGAACGTTTCCTTTGCCGAAGCGGCTCTTGCCGGCCTTGCGCCCGACGGCGGGCTTTTTGTTCCCGAAGAAATTCCCCCATATCCGAAAGCGGTAAAATCAAGTTTGGGGAGTATGGATTACCGCGACATCGCCTTTGAAACGATAAAACCGTATGTAAGAACGGAAATACCCGATCCTGTTCTTGAAGAAATGGTTCATTCCGCATATCCCTTTACCGCGCCGCTTGTTCCCGCCGGGGACCGGCTTGTACTGGAATTGTTTCACGGGCCTACGGCGGCCTTTAAGGATTTCGGCGCCCGTTTTATGGCCCGTTCTTTTGCCTTTCTCCGCCGCGGCGAGTCAAAGCCCATGCGCGTTCTTGTCGCCACTTCAGGCGATACGGGCGGGGCCGTCGCGGACGGCTTCTTTGGCGTGCCGGGGATCTCCGTTACCGTCCTGTACCCCAAAGGCAGGGTTTCCCCGTTGCAGGAACGGCAGATTGCGGGGCTGGGCGCTAATATTTCCGCCCTGGCGGTGGAAGGCAGTTTTGACGACTGCCAGCGTCTTGTAAAAGCCGCCCTTGCCGACGAAGATCTGCGCCGCCGCATGGTTCTTTCTTCGGCCAATTCGATCAATGTGTCACGGCTCATTCCCCAGGCCGCGTACTACGCCGCCGCCGCGGGCAGGGCGGAGGCAGGCAGGACAGATCCCGACGGGGAAGCGACGCCGAGGGCCAAGGGGGCGGCCGGGGACAGGATGCAGGGTTCCGGCGCGGTAACTTTTTCCGTTCCTTCAGGAAATTTCGGGAATCTTACCGCGGGGCTTTACGCCATGAAGATGGGCGCCCCCATAGCCGCCTTCATCGCGGCTACCAACATCAACAGAACCGTCCCCGATTATCTTGAAAGCGGCGAATACAAAACGCGCCCTTCGCAGGCGACGCTCTCCAGCGCCATGGATGTGGGCGCCCCCAGCAACTTCGAGCGTATGTCCGCCCATTTTTCCTGGGAAGAAATGCGGCGCGTCATACGCGGGGCGTTTGTTACCGATGAAGAAACCCGCAAAACCATCGAAGAAATCCGCCGTGTGCACGGGTACTTCCTCGATCCCCACAGCGCCGTGGGCTGGAAAGCCGCGGATAAACTGCGCGAGGCGGAAGGGCTTCAGGCGGTAAAGGCGGGCGGCCCGCTGGGGGTCCTCTCAACCGCCCATCCTGCGAAATTCGCCGAAACGGTGGAACCGCTTGCGGGCCCTGTTCCCGTACCCGCCGTCCTTGCAAAGGCAATGGAACGCGCGGCTGATTCGCGTATTATTCCCGCGGAAATTTCCGCCCTGCTGGAGGCGCTGTGAAAGTATGTTACTGCGGTTCGGGCCGCCCCTATGGTGAATGTTGCGGCCCCTACATAAGCGGAGAAAAACTCCCGCCCACGGCCGAGGCCCTGATGCGCAGCCGTTATTCGGCCTACGCGGAGCACGCCGTCGATTATATCATTGACACCTGTATAAGAAGCGAAAAAGACGGCATAGACATAAAGCAAACCCGCGACTGGAGCGAAAAATCAACATGGCTTGGCCTCACGATCATTTCCACGGAAAAGGGCGGCCCCGAAGACAACGAAGGCTCCGTTGAATTCAAGGCTGTCTATGAACGCGACGGACTCAGGGATGTACACCACGAACGGGGCCGTTTCAAAAAAAGCGGCGGCCGCTGGCTCTACGACAACGGCGACATCATCCCCAACACCGTCGTCCGCGCATCTCCCAAAGTCGGCCGCAACGACCCCTGCCCCTGCGGAAGCGGAAGAAAGTACAAGCATTGTCATGGCTCTTAGAACAGGCTCATTGATCCGTGTTGAGAGGGTTTCATACCCCGCCGCAGACTGTGTTTGAGCGCTCTGCCGCGCGGTATGTTGATATTCCTTGTCAATGTCATTACATTAAAGGGAACTCTGAAAACCGAAATTTTTGGAGGTTCCTTTAAGAAATAATTTCCGTTTCAAAGAGGCTTATTCATGAAAATCGATCCCGCCCTCAAAAATCTTGACAGTCTGTTTCCGGCGGATTTTACGGAAGATCGGAAAGCCAGGGCAAAGACCCTGTTCCTTAAAAATCTTTCCGAAGAGGCCCACCGTTTCTACGGCGGAAAAATGCAGACCGTGCCCAAGTGCGGCATTTACGGCCTTAACTGGTTCAACGTCTGGTACACTCCGGGGGTTTCGAAGATTTCGACAAACATACGCGATGACAACGATGTTTCGTTCGGCCTTTCAAACCGGGGGAACCTGGTGGCGGTTGTTTCCGATTCCACCCGTGTACTGGGCGACGGGGACTGCACCCCTCCGGGAGGGCTTGGCGTCATGGAAGGAAAGGCGATGATCATGAAGTACCTGGGCGGCGTGGACGCGGTTGCGCTGTGTGTAGATTCGCGGGGGGACGACGGCAAAAACGATCCTGCCAAAATTATAGAATTCGTCAAGATGGTTCAACATTCTTTCGGGGCCGTTAACCTTGAAGACATAAGCCAGCCGAACTGTTTCCGGGTGCTGGATGAACTCCGCGAAGCCTGCGATATTCCCGTGTGGCACGACGACGCGCAGGGAACGGCCTGCATCACCCTGGCGGGCCTTCTCAATGCGCTGAAGCTCGCCGGTAAAAAATTAAGCGAGGCCAAAATCGTGCTTCTCGGCGCCGGCGCTTCCAACACGACAATAGCGCGGCTTATCCTTGCCGACGGCGGCGATCCTTCCAAAATGACCGTCTTCGATACCAAAGGCTCTTTGCATCAGGGCCGTGACGACATCAGGGGCGACAAGCGGAATTACCGCAAGTGGGAACTCTGCGAAAAGACCAACCCCGCGCGTGTTTCCACCATGGACGAAGCCATGAAGGGCGCGGATGTGCTTGTCGCGCTTTCCACGCCGGGCCCCGATACGGTCAAGCGTGAATGGATCAGGTCCATGGCGCCCAGGGCCGTCGTCTTTACCTGCGCCAATCCGGTGCCGGAAATCTGGCCCTACGCCGCAAAAGAAGAAGGCGCCTTCATAGTCGCCACGGGGCGGGGAGACTTCCCCAATCAGGTGAACAATTCGGTCTGCTTCCCCGGCATCCTCAAGGGCGCGCTCCTTGTACGGGCGCGAAAGATCACCGACGGCATGGCGATACGTTGCGCCCATTCAATCGCCGACTTTTCCGAAAGGCGGGGAATCACCCCCGACAACATAGTCGCCACGATGGAGGAGGCCGACGTCTTTGCACAGGAAGCCGCCGATGTCGCCGTCAAGGCCGTCGAAGAAGGGGTCGCCAGGATCAAACTTTCGCGGGAAGAAGTGTACAGCCGCGCCAAAGCCGATATTGCCGCCGCCCGCGCCCTTGTTGATGATATGAAGAAGCTGGGCCATATCAGGGAACCTCCCGCCGAAATGCTGGAAAAAGCGCTGGCAAAAGCCGTCGCGGCGGTGTAGTTAGTGTCTACATTACGGACAGACGCTGGTTGCGGCGGCCGGATACAGTATGAGTGAAATGATTTACCGGCCTGTCGGAAAAACAGGCATGTCCGCCAGCGTCGTGGGCCTGGGCGGGGAACACCTTGACGGAAAGCCTTTCGAAACAGCGGATGAGGTTATCGGCGCCGCAATGGATCGCGGCGTTAACATTATGGACCTCTTTATGCCCGGCGATACGGTGCGCTCCAATATAGGCCGCGCCCTCAGGGGAAAGCGGGACAAGATGCTCATACAGGGGCATATCTGTTCTACCGATATAAACGAACAGTACGACAGGTCCCGCGACCGTAAATCAATACAGAAATATTTCGAAAGCCTGCTCCGCTGCCTTGATACGGATTATATAGACTTCGGCATGCTGTTCTTTATCGACAGTGAAAAAGATTATACGGACGTCTTTGAAGGGGCCGCTCTTGAATACGCCCTCGAACTGAAGCAGAAGGGCGTGATCAGGGCCATAGGGGCAAGTTCCCATAATCCGCTGATTGCCAAACGGGTTGTTGAGTCGGACGTTGTGGAGCTTCTCATGTTCAGCATAAACCCCGCCTTTGACATGGCCCCGGCGGAAATCAACGTGCTTGACTACCTTGACGAAAAGATGATTGATTACGAAAAAAACATGGACCCCGACAGGGCCGCTTTGTACCGCCTGTGCGAGCAGAAAGACGTCGCCGTTACGGTGATGAAAACCCTCGGCGCGGGGAAGCTCCTTTCACCCAGGTACACGCCCTTTGCGGAGCCGCTTACCGTTCCGCAGTGCATACACTATGCCCTTACAAGGCCCGCGGTGGTCAGCGTTCTCCTTGGCTGCTCAAGCCGGGAGGAAGTGCTGGAAGCGTTGCGCTATCTTGACGCGGATGAAGCGGAAAAGGATTACAGCGCCGTCATTGATAAATACCAGGGCGTTTTTAAGGGAAGCTGCGTTTACTGCAACCATTGCCTTCCCTGTCCGGTTGAAATCAACATTGCCGAGGTGAATAAATTCGCCGACATCGCCGAGGCGTCTCTGGAGCGCCGGAGTCCGGAACGCCGCAGTCAGTCCGCCGGCATTCCGCCCGGCGTCCGTACCCATTACAAGGCGCTGGGAAAACACGGTTCGGACTGTATTTCATGCGGAAGCTGTGAAACACGCTGCCCCTTCTCCGTGCCGGTTATAAAGAACATGAAAAAAGCGGCGGAACTTTTCGGCTGCTAGCGGTTACGTAAATCCCATCCCGCGCGGCAGAGCGCGCAAACACAGTTT